>JBQCEX010000384.1:0-4021 GCA_051959855.1 Flavipsychrobacter sp.
CGGAACAGATGATGGAATGGCAGATACACCACCACAAGCCAACTGGACCTATGGTTGTCCCACATTCCCTGTAACGGATGCATGTTCAAAATCCGTAGATACCGGTATTATGTTCATGAACTATATGGACTCTACTAATGATGCCTGTATGTACATGTTCACTCAGGACCAGGCAACTGCCATGCATAGCCAAGTAGAGCCAAGTGGTGAATCTTACTCATTAACCCAGCATCCCGAATTACTGGCTGTGCCTGATGTACCGGCTATAAGCAGTTCAAATCTTTCTATTTATCCAAACCCTACGACAGGCAAAATAAATCTTACCTTTACACAAGCGCCGAAAGACCTGGAAGCCATACGCGTGGTGAATATACTGGGACAGAAGGTGTGGGAAAGAAATGTTAGTAAACAACAGACAAGCATAATAAATATAGATCTATCCGGAATGACGAAGGGCATGTATCTTATAGAGTGCCAGTATAGCAACGGAAAGGATGTAAGAAAAATAATGTTACAATGATAGTTAAGCCTTTTAGTTTATCAGAAGTTTTCAAACAATCACATTTAGATAAAAACCTGCTTCAGATAGCAGAGAAAGTACAGAACCAGGAACGCCTTACTGAAGAAGAAGGCGTTTTACTTTTTCAAAAGGGAGAACTGGGTTTTGTGGGCGCATTAGCTAATCATATTGCAGAACGTCTGCATCATGGTAAGGTTTATTTCAATCGTAATTTTCATATAGAGCCCACCAATGTTTGCGTGTTCACGTGCAACTTTTGTTCATATTCACGCCTCTATAAGCACCGTGACGAAGGCTGGGAACTAAGCCAGGAACAAATGCTGGACATAGTGCGCAAATATGACGGCCAGCCTGTAACTGAAGTACATATTGTGGGTGGTGTTCATCCGAAAATGAACCTTGAATTCTTTTGTGAACTAATAAGCAAAATAAGAGCGCATAGGCCGGAGCTGCACATTAAAGGATTTACAGCGGTGGAGCTTGACTACATGTTCCGTAAGGCCAAGCTGAGCGTGGAAGAAGGGATGCAAAAACTAAAGGATGCAGGCTTACAGTCTATGCCGGGCGGTGGCGCTGAAATATTTCATCCTGATGTGCGCAATGAAATATGTGCTGACAAAGTGGATGCTGATGGCTGGCTGCTAATACATGAAACAGCCCATAAGCTGGGTATGCATACCAATGCTACCATGCTATATGGACATATAGAAAAGTATGAACATCGCATAGACCATATGAGCCGCTTACGCCAGCTGCAGGATAAGACAGGTGGCTTTAATTGCTTTATACCGTTGAAATTCCGCAATAAGGATAACGATATGTCTCATATAGCCGAGGCTTCTGTAATAGAGGATCTGCGTTTATATGCTATCTCCAGGATATTTATGGACAATTTCCGTAACCTAAAAGCTTATTGGCCCATGCTGGGCAGGCAGTCTGCGCAGCTCACCTTATCTTTTGGCGTGAATGATCTGGACGGTACAATAGATGATACTACCAAGATATACTCGATGGCAGGATCAGAAGAACAAACACCAGCTATGAGCACTGAAGATCTTTGCGACCTGATAACTGCTGTAGGCAGGATGCCTGTGAAAAGAGATACACTGTACAATGAAATAAAGGTGTATAAAGAAGAACTGGCTTAAGGTATCGGCAAAAAAATAAAAATGGCGAGCTCATGGCTCGCCATTTTTATTTTGCAGGTTGTAAGTTCTTTCTATCGGCAATTAGCAGGCAGACGCAGAGTGCCGGTGATAGAATGTTCCAATAAAAGTATCTTAAGTCAGTATCTGTCTGATAAACGAGGAATTGAGGTAGCAGGTATAATATACCCGAGGTGGCGAGCAGGATATAATATTTACGGTAGGCTGTGTTTCTAATCTTTTTCATGAAAAACAGCAGTATAACTGACAGCAAAAACCAAAACCAGGGCCGCATATAGAAGATATCTTTCTGGAATGCGATAGGCTTTAGTAATAGTTTTGACGCCAGGTTCCATTTAAATACAAAGCCATACGGGTTAGGGTCGATGTAGGGATAATAATAATGAAGGGGTGTTCTATTCTTAACGCGTAAATAATAAAGAAAGCCATCAGCCCTATTGTTTATATAAGTAAATGGGTGGGCTACAATGGCGTGCAGCCAGGCTTTCTGCAAATCTTTCACACTGCTATCATCCATATCCGGGAGCAAGGCTTTGCCATTGTAATCTTCCCAAAGATCATCGAAGGTGGCTGTATTGTATTGTGTTCTCAGGCGATTCGGATCGAATGCGGGGCCAGTTAATACATAAGGCGTAAAATAACTCTGACCCGTTTTGGCATAGATACCTGTAATATCCTCCAAATACAGCTTTACTTCGGGGTATGTTTTTTCAGCGTTGAAAAGGTTATAGTTAAATGGGAATTGCAACCATACAAGTAAAGTGGTAGCAATAACAACAATAGTAATTTTAAAGCCTTTTGATCGTTGTCTAAATACCAGCCAGGTCCACAATACAATAAATGGCAAAGAGCCTGGCAGAGCGTTTTGCCTAATCCATGTTGCGTAGATAATTAGCAGTAAGGAAATGATACTTTCAAAGATTGATAGTTTTCGCTGCTGAATAATAGCCCGGAACAGAATAGCAGATGTTAGCAGCCATGCAAAGGACATTTGTATGTCCTTAATAATATAGCCTGTAAAATTCTGTATGAAGGGAGCAAAGGCTAATAAAAGAATAGATAGTTTCCAGATGTGACCTTTAATAGCTGTTAGTAATAAATAGATACTTGTCCAAAATAGACTAAGCTGAAAGACCAGCATTAATAATGGCCCTGAATAGATGTAATTAAACAAATGCCAAAGCCCAGCCATAATAGGCGGATGCCAGTCATTATAATCGCCAGTAATAGCCTGTTGGTACTGATCTAAGCTATCAGGTGACATAAAGCCAGGATAGTAGGCAATAAGATTTAATAGAAACCCTGATAAACAAATGATGAACGCTAACCTCTTCGAATCAATACTCCTGAGCAATGACATAGGGGCAAATATAGAAACTTCAACAGCTTCTAAGTGTCAAGCACAGCTATAAATTCCTGTTGCAGCGTCTCTCCCCTATCCTGCGCATACCAGGTGTGCAGCTCCTTCTCTATCTCATCGTAAGTTCTACCTGCAGGATTTGCTTTCCAATCCATTATTATTTTTTGAGCAGGTGCTGGACGCGGGCCCCAGCGAAACAATTCGTTACCCTGCATGTCCATAGAAACCAATATAGGAATGCTGCGTGTACCATTAGTAAGGTACTGATCCATGATACTAAGATTCTCGTCACGCATGATGACCTTAAGCGTAATATTACCACCGGATGCATCTACCATCTTTTGCATGCCGCTTAAAGTTTGTGCACTGTCGCCACACCATGCTTCAGTAATGAGCCACCATGTTTGTGGCTTTACGATCTTGAGCTTTGTATTGAGCGCCTCATGCAAATGAAATGTTTTCTCCCAGCGGCGCATGCGCTGCAAATTGAGCTTAGTATAAAAAATAAGAGATTCGGTTTGATTAATACCTGAAGTTTTTCCTTCTGCAACCAATAGCTCCATGAGCTGCATAAACTCAGCATAGGAATAACTCTTATGAACTGCCTCAAATAAGTTTGTCATGGCTATAAAACACTTACTGCTCTATAAAGTTCAGGTCTTTACCAAAGGTTTCTTCAGTCATAACCACAGATATAGTACTGATGACTATGACCACTACACCGGTAATGGCTGCGGCATTAATATATCCAAAAGATGGTTTAAGCGAATTGAACAGAATGATGATAAGCGGCAGAGAACCACGCACCATATTGGGCACTGTAGTAGCAGCAGTAGCGCGCAGGTTGGTACCAAAATGCTCTGCAGCCATGGTAACAAATATGGCCCAGAAGCCTGTGCCAAAGCCCAGTAGCATGCAAATGAGGTACATGCCCGTTGCAGTACCATTATACTGGCAGAAGTATAAAACGAGACC
>JBQCEX010000385.1:0-2704 GCA_051959855.1 Flavipsychrobacter sp.
AAAGGATTCCGGCCTGCAAAATTGCGGCTAGAACCTTTTGACAGGGCTTATAGTTACAAAAACTATTAGGCCAGCATCATTTATTGCTTTTTCATTGTCGCGCCATCTTCAGGGTACTTATCGTTCCATTGCTGCTCACCTATTTGCACTGCCATATTTATTTCTTCACTACATTCCTTACTCCTTGCATAGTTTATGTCTTCTACCCCATCTATTGTGCGTTGTGTTCCCACAGGTGACAGGTTTTGCATGCCCTGTGTTTCCATAACAAATTTTTTAGGGTCCTGTATATATTGCCATGCTTCGCCAAATTCCGGACTTTCTCCCTGGTTCCATGGGCCCCGCACTGCCGAGCCATCAGACATATTGAATACAAGATTGCTGTAGCGTGGATCGCTTTGCAATACACCCGGCGGGAAATTCGGCTGAATACTGTCCAGCGCTGCCTCAAACATTTGGAAGTGTGCTACTTCCCTTGTCATCAGGAATTTCAGGGTTTCTTTCACCAGCGGATCGTCAGTGAACTGAAGCAAATATTCATATACCATTTTGGCACGTGCTTCTGCTGCTATATCTGACCGAAGGTCTGCAGTAAGCTCACCATTAGAGTCGCCGTTTATATAAGCTGCGCTCCATGGTACTCCCTGGCTGTTTGTATATGCAGGTCCACCGCCTGTAGACACCATAAACTGCGGCGCAAATAATGCCTTATGTATCAGATCTTCCTTAGCCCCCTTGCCATTCATCAGGTTCATTATCTCAGACTGTTCAGCAGCATTTTTCAAATCGCCGGATACACCCTGCAAAAGCATTTGTATGGTTGCGCCTACTATTTCCAGGTGGCTGAATTCCTCCAATGCAATGTCCATAAGCATATCATACTTATCAGGAAATGGCTTTTTAGCGCCAAATGCCTGAACAAAATATCTCAAGGCCGCTGCCAACTCACCATTAGCTCCTCCAAATTGTTCCAGTAATAATGTAGCAAACGCTGGGTCAGGTTTTGATACACGCGCATTAAATTGTAGCTCCTTTACATGGTAAAACATACGCCGAAAATTTATTGGTTTGTGCTGTTACTTGCATAAAAGCTATACCTCTCAGTCCTTTTGGCTTAGATATAAATGAGGAATAAAATGATAAGTTTGTTAACTGTATAAGTAAGAGATAAGTAACTAACCGTTCAGCTGAATCTCTGCAACAAAAGACCAATCTCGGTTTTGTAGATATTATTACTCAGTTTCGAATTATAGTTTATTCAATTATTGCCTGTACCCAATTGCGCTCGCCGCAGTTCTTGCAATTTTCTACCATCTCCGCATGCTGCGTTTTTTTGTTACCGCAGTTGCAGCACACATATGCATCACTTTTCTTTTGCCGTTGTGCAAATGCTGTGTGCCAGCCGGGTATAAGCGAAAGGCCGGGTTTAGCTTCGTCCTCTTTTATCACTGTGAAATTACCGCCGGCTTCCAGGTATAATCTTTTTACTTTGCCAAGGCTTTTCAACTCCATATGCCGCAGTTGAGCCATCAGGCGTTCACGCGATACGCGTGTCTTCAGCATGGTTTTAGTTTGCATTACACCATCCCTTACTAGTACATCAATATTGCCCTGGCTTATTTTTTCAAATCTTTGGCTTTTTATAGATGTTGTTGGTATCAGCCTGTTAATAACCACTACTACCACCGCGATAATAATAGCAGGCAGGAGTCCTCTGTCTGAAGCTAGCACCGGCACTCCTATTGCAGCTGCTAAAGATACCAGCGCAGCAAGTTCCAGCCTGCTCAGCTGTGTAGCAATTCGCTTACCCAGGAAGCGCATTGAAATAATGAGTATAAGATAAATAACAATTAAGCGGAGAACAGATTCCCAAAGAAAGCTGGATGGATTATCTCCATTAAATATGCGTGCCCAATCATTCCAATGTATATCCTGTGCTTTCATCCTTCAACCTGCTTTTATCGCCTTAGTCCAGTTATCTGCACCGCAATTACTGCAGGGCGAATTGTTATCATCTGCTACAAAGCCGCAGTTAGTGCAGGCCATCAGCTTGTCGTCCAAATTATCGTTAGGCAATATGTCTTTATCATCGGGCGGAAATAATGGAAGACCACTTTGCGGCTGCTCAAATTTATATATAGAGAACAATCCGCATGCCTCCAAATAAACTGCCTCTACTTCACCAAGGTTGTATATATCTTTACTTCTTAACACCTGGTATAATTGCTGATGAGTAATTCTTGATTTTTTCAGTTCCTCAAAAAGCACCAAACCGTCAGCTGCTATTAACCCTATCTCTCCCTGCGTTATATGCTCCAGCCTGGCTGATTTTACGTTAAGCCAATTGAGTCCGCGCTGCACTAGCAATGCAGCAATCAATACAAAAATGGTGGCTATAACGCCCTTATCAGGCATTTGCATGGCTGGGGCCACAATAGCTCCAAGCATTAACATAATAGCCATCTCTGTAATCGTAAGCTGCCCTGCCATACGTTTACCTAACCACCTCACAATGATTAATAAGATGATGTAAATAAGCAACGTACGAAAAAACGTTTCAACCAGAAATTCGATCGGCGCCTCTCCAAATAACAATCTGTAAATAGTGCTTTGCTGATTCATATAGTGCTAATGAACTCATGAAGTATCTGATACTTCTTATGCTATAAAAGAATGCCAGTGAAACGTTCTACAAGGTGCAGTT
>JBQCEX010000386.1:0-7792 GCA_051959855.1 Flavipsychrobacter sp.
GTTGAAAATGATACCAGACTCGAGCGTTTTCATGTAAGAATTCATGTCAACGTAAGCAAGATTATACTTTGTTGCGGCCGTAAGAATAACCTGGTTGAAGTTAGCAGTGTAGGTTTGTACCGCGGCTATTTCAGTTTCATCTAAAATGTAGTTTGCAGGTATTGGCTTAAGGCTGCCCCAACCGCCACAGACAAGAGAATCCTGGGGAGTAGTGAGCAATACAAGTTCATCGTTCTTCATCATACGGAAACCAAGAGGACTGCTTGCATCCTGGATGATGAAATTATTAGCCCCTGCAACAAATGTAATACCTGTACCCGCATAAGCAGCATTGAGTCCCGCAGCTTGTGCAGCGTTAAGCGTAAGGCCGTTGTGAGGGATAGTAGTGAAGAATGGAATAGCTGTGATATCCGGTATATTCATTACTACGCCTTTAGCACCATTCTTAAATAATGCACCCATTACAGAATCGTAAGTGTATTGAAACAGTGGCAAAGGAGAGATGTCATTGGGCAATGGGAATGATGGGGCAACACGACCTGCACCACCTGAAGTGGCATAACCAAGCACATCGTTACTGCCAATCCAAACGCTATAGAATGTAGCTTTTAAACGCAATGCCTCATCAAGCGGTGTTTGCGTAGCAGGATTTGCATAAAAGCGGCTTGCATAAGGATTCAGTATGCCATAACCTGGCAAAAGAAAGTCAACACAGCGAATGCCGGGAACGCCTACGTTATTGAAAGGTCCCTGAGATGCTATATTGGTACCGTTACCTGTTCCGTTAGTATCACTTGACGGTACAGGGCCCAGAGACGTTGTGCCTGTGCATCCGGTAACCGGCGCCAACACATATTGCGGGCCAGGATAGGCTGCAGACGCAGGTAGCAGAGGCTGCACGAAGGAACCGCCACCAACTAATGCAAACTGCTCTGATAAACGCTTAGGATAAGAATTTAATTGTCCTTCCCTGTAAAGGCTATTATCCGCATAACCAGCGGTGAGCGAGTTGCCTACTGCAACATATACCGAAAGATCTAGCGAGCCTGCACTTGGCTTGCTTGATTTAAGGTCTGGCTTACATGCTGCGAACGATAATGCAACTGCACAGCCTATGATATATATCTTCTTCATTTGTTTACCATTTAATGGATTAAAAATTATAGCAAAGGCCAATAGCAGGTGTTGCAGCTTTTGTTTGATAAGTACCACCAAAGTTTGAATAGTCGTAACTGCCATCGCGCTTGGCAGAGGTAACGTATTCTAATGCTGCCAATATTGTTAGCCTGTCAAGCGGCTTGTAGGTAAGACCGCCTGTTATAACTATGCGATTAGCATCGGGCAGTACGGGAGACACAAAACCATCCTGAACAGGTGTGGGGTCCCAGGCACCTCCAGCCATGATAGCTATTCTGTGTGAGATCTCGTAATTGGCACCCAGGCGGAACGTAACAGTGTTCTTGTATTTGAACGGCAGATGTGTATTGTGCAACTGTGCTGTAGTTTGCGCATAGTCAAAATTGAGGGAGTCAAAAGCACTCCATTGGGTAAAGTTCACATCAGCCTGGATGATTAATTTATTAATAGGCCTGATACCGGCGCCCACTGATAGCACGGCAGGTAAAGGTAAATTGCTGTTAAAAGAAGTATTAGGGAAATAGCCTCCTAAAGACACCGGTACTGTGAACTTAGCATTACCACCGTTGAGGCGCATATTAACCTTTGAACGATAGGTGACACCGAACTGAAGTTTGTCGGTAGCCTTGATCTGAATGCCCGCATTAAAACCTGTACCATTACCCTGGCCGCTTAGGTCTGCCTGGCCATTGTTGCCATTCTGGTCCTGTACAGGCAATGCCTGTTTCAGATCTACACTGCCTGTGGCGTAGATAAAGCCAATGCCAGCGGATATATAGTCGTTGATGCGGTAACTAACCGTAGGTTGTATGAATATGGTGCGCAGATCAATATTCTGAATAACGAAACTGCCTGCCCAGGTATTATCCCAACGGAGACCATCGCCATAAGGTGTATAAACACCAATGCCTAGCCCCCATTTGCTACCTTTCTGTATAGGACCACCTAAATATGCATTGATTGTTGTAAAGGTTTGCATTTTGGTACTGGCCGTATAGTAGCCTGCAGGCGGCGACTGTGCGAATGATGTAGACGGCATGATGAATTGAAGGCTGCCGTAGGCCTGTACACCATCGAGGCGCGATAGCCCTGCAGGATTATAGAAAAGTGTAGAGACATCCCATGGCCATGCAGTACCGCCACCGCCCATAGCAAGCTGGCGCAAGCCCTGCAGATTAAGCTGATAGGCTGCACCGAAACTCAAACCAGCACTGAGTAACAGTGGCGCTGTGAGTAATGAAAGTTTTCTCATAAAAAACAGTTTAGTTGGAAAATAATGACCTGCTTAAGATTAAATTATCATTAAGGTAACATTAATATCGATAAATAACAACGATTATTCATTTAAAAAAGGACTGATATAAATCATCTAACCGGCAATGCCAATGCTGGCGATGCTTACCTTAATGCCAGACACATGAGCAAGGGCAAGCGCGCAGGCTTCCAATGTAGCACCTGTAGTAAGCACATCGTCGATAAGCAGGATATGCTTTTGCTGTAAGGATGCAGTATCGCAAACAGAAAAAGCATCTTTCATATTTTCTATTCTTTCCGAGCGGTTTTTTTGTGTCTGGCTCTCCGTATTACGGATGCGTATAAGTTGTTTGTCGAGTACGGGAACATGAAGCCCAGAGCTTATGCCTCTTGCAATAAGTGTACTTTGATTATAACCGCGGAATGCTTCTTTCTCAGGAGCGAGCGGCACGGGAATAATTGCATCGATATTGCTGCCCCATGAGCATGCAGCCAATTCTGAACCAAACTGATTGCCTAGAAATATGCCTATATCCTTTTTGCCGGCATACTTAAGGCCGTGCATTAAATGCTGCAGCAAACCTTCGTCAGTGAACCATGCGAAAGATGTAGCATGACGAAAGGGTATGCGGCCAGCAAGACGAAGAGCTGTATCATTATCTGCTACGTCATGATACTCTGTCATGGGTAATTGCAGCAGGCAATTTGCACACAATACTTGTTCTGAAGCAAGCAAGGATCTGGAACAGCCCTCGCAAAGCTGTGGGTACAGCAGATGTATGAGACCGGATGTAAACTCTTTAAGCTTCATAGTGCGGATGCTTAGCTAAAATACATATCCGCCTCGGCTTTTCGGCGGGCAATGAGCCCATTTATTTTTTCGCCAGCGGCAAAAACCCATTTGTTGAACTCATTCCTTATGTCGGGGTCCGAAGGATCTGCATTTACTTTTTGCAGCAAATGGCTGCCCCTAAGCTTAGCCGCGCCTTCGTTATAACAAAAACTGGTAAGAGCATTGAACTGATGCTGATTGATATCGTCACGTGTATAGCTATCAACTGCCAGCTCGTAGTGCCTTAATGTATGTAGCAACAAGTTTTCAGCCATTTGAACAGTAATAGAAGGGTCAACCATTTTTACCCGCGACCCGTCTTCATAATAAGTACTGCCATAGCCAATGGTAGGTATGCCTGCGCTGTCGAGGTATGGGTGAAGGCTGAAGCCTTCAAAGCTCTTGATAAACGATATGCCTGCGGTATCTAGTGTTTGTACATGCATGGGGTTTTATAATTAATAGGTTTAAAAACGTATTTAACAGTTGCATACTCTTTATGTTATTTATATAGAAATGATAAATAGATAAAAACTCTTGTACAACTTTTTTTAAATTATTTTATTTGCACATGATATCAATATATCTCATTGAAAATTTCTTGCATATTTTATTAGCTATTATCGGCTTTTTTATTGTATTGAAATTTATAGTGTTGTTTTATAATGGTGTTCATGCGGATAGGCTTTTAGTTTTTCTTACAACATTGGGTATGATGAGCAGGCAAACGATAAGAAACACAGATAGCAAGTCCCTAAAAAGCTATTATAAAGCGAGCAATACTGTGAACAAATTTTTTTACATTATCCTGCTTTCATTCTGCATTTTTTGCGGATTTGTTTTTCTGATAAAAGGACAAAGCTAAGTGCTATAATGCAGCTGAACGAGGCCTGAAGAAAAACCCTGGCTACTGATCAGTTTCATATTTGCCCCCGGCCTGCCATCATTAAACAGCCTGATACCTGAACCGAGGAAGACGGGGATAATGGAAATAATAAATTCATCAACCAGGTTATGCTTCATGAATTCATTTACCACCTGGGCGCCGCCGTCAACAAAAATATTTTTGCCTTGTTCTGATTTAATTTTAGTTACTAATGCTGGAATATGCCCGTTATAAAATTCAATACTTCCCTCAGATGGTTTAGGTGTATGCGTGATGATATAGCACTGCTTATTGCTATGAGGGAAAGGTATGCCAAACGATAAGACCTTTTCATAAGTCTTCCTGCCAAGGATTACTGTATCAACAGTGTTGATAAATTGGCTATAGCCATAATCTTCACCCGGCACCTCGACGGAAGATAACCAGCTGATATCACCATCAGGGCGAGCTATGTAGCCATCTATACTCATGGCTATGTACACGATAACTTTTCTTGTTTCCATATTTTTCCGGAAATTTCCGGTGGCGGAAATTTTGTTTATTTATAATATTATTGCCCATTGCGGATTATAGCAATCAATAAGGTAAAATTTCCGGTTAGGCGGAAAAATTGGAAAACGGAAATTCTGCAGCAGATAGTTCATAGTAGTTTATACGTTTTCATCAATACATAGTGTATTAATTGCTTACTGCAAGATACTATGGAGAGCAGGGGTAGAGCAAAAAAAGATATCAACATTTCCGAGGGAGAAACCTATTCAGCCTTGAGCATTTTTGATACGGTAATTGTATTGCCATCCATTAGCTTAATAAAATAAATTCCGGCATTGAGACTGCCTGTATTAATGAAGTCATTGCTATCAATAGACCCTGACAGACATACTTGCCCTAATGCATTGCTGATGATGTATGCAGTTCGTTTATTTATTCCTTTAATAATAAGCTGGTTGCTAAAAGGATTAGGATATATTGTTGATTGTGTTTTAACAACAGGCGGCGCTAATAATTGAATACAGTCCATACCTTCTATTTTATCACCCTTGCTACCTAAATATTCTACACTGCAATCATTATAGATTTTGAATTGCCAATGTCTATTTGCAGTACAACCGGATGGGCAATCCCCGCAGGAATACCTATAGTCAAGCTGCACATAAGTACTTGTTATCGTGTCAACAAAAATCTCTGATCCATCACCGTGTAAACTCAAGTATACTTCTATAGGATATATTTTATTCCATGCACTATCAAGTCCGCGCACGTTACAGTTAGAATCGCTCGTAAAATATATATAGATCAACGGATCGCCTGGAATTTCTGAATAGCTCTTTTCATGCAAGCCATATTTCAGCATTAGCTTATTTACTGAATCATTATGTGTGGGAAATGTGCCACTTTTTATGTCTGCTACCCATGATACCGCTTTATCGACAGCTATATCGTGTCCTTTTAAACTTAAGTCTGAGAGATAGGAATGTATTTGATAATACTTCGCCACACTATCTCTTGCGGTTAAGATGGTGGCATTGTACACTGCTACCATGGCGCGCAAAATGCTATCCGTCCATTGGTCTGGTATCAGCACACTATCGGCATAAGGAGAATTAAAGCGAATGATGCGTTGCAGTGCTAAGCCCTGCGCATCCCTCCTATACATTTGCAGCACGCTATCGGGTGCTGAGCAACTTGAAGGTACGGTCTGCGCATTGCAGTATAAAGAAGCTAGAAATATCAATAAAAGTGTAAATCTGTATTTCATTTCAATAAGGTTTCAGAGGTATTATTATGCCTTATAAAATTAATTAAAAGTCCTCAACACAGGAATGCTGAGGACTTATGTATTGAATTTACAGTTAGTTTACAGTCCTGTTTCTACCAGCCTTTCTTTTACAAAATCCCCCAGTTCTTTTACATATGCCGGTGAGAAATCGAATTTGATACCTGCTGTGGCGTAGAGCTCTTTCAGTGTTTTAGTATAGCCAAGGCTTAATGCGTTCATATAATTGTCCATAGCCTGTTCTTTGTTCTGGCGATATTGGCGCCACATTGCTATAGCACCGAGCTGTGCTATACCATACTCTATATAATAGAACGGCACCTCGAACAAATGCAGTTGCTTTTGCCAGAAATTACGGCGATACTCTTCAAAGCCTGTCCAGTCGGTGAGGCCGGTTGAGAATTCGTTCAGTATCTCCATCCATTTGTCTTCACGCTGTGCTACAGTGTGACCGGGATTGGTATAAAGCCAATGCTGGAATTTATCAATGGTGGCTATCCAGGGTAATACACTGATAATGCGTTCCATTTCTTCCAGTTGGGCACGTTTCAGTTCCGTTTCGTTTTTGAAGAATACATTCCAATACTCCATAGAGAAGAGCTCCATGCTCATGCTGGCCAGCTCTGCTATCTCCATAGGATATTCTTTAAATGCGGACAGCTCTAACGGATGGGAGAGGAATGAATGCACCGCATGACCGCCTTCATGCATCATGGTGATGACATCGCCTATGGTGCCGGCGGCGTTCATAAATATAAAAGGTACGCCAGTTTCTGCCAGCGGACAGTTATAGCCGCCGGGTGCCTTGCCCTTCCGGCTTTCCAGGTCCAGGCGCTTCATTTCCAGCATGGTCTTCAGGCATTCGCCAAAGTAAGGACGCAGGTCTGTAAATACTTCTATTGCCTTATCGGTCAGCTCTTTGCCAGTTTCAAAAGGGTGTAAAGGTTGTGTGCCTTCCGGTTCAGCGTCCGTATCCCAGGGTTTCATTTGATCCAGACCCAGGCGTTTGCGTCTGTGCTCTACCAGCATTTTCTGCAAAGGCATGATATGCTCTTTTACCGCTGCATGAAATGCAAAGCAATCTTCCGGTGTGTAGTCAAACCGTCCCAGTTCGCGGAACTTGTAATCCCGATAATTATCAAAACCAGCATTCTTTGCTACCTGCTGGCGACGAACTAACAGCTGATCGAACAACTCATTTAGCTGGTTTTTATCCTGCAGCCTTCGGGTGGCTATTTTTCTAAATACGGTTTCTCTTAGTTGGGGATCAGGATTTTGCAAAAATTTAGCAGCCTGCTGCAGTGTGTATTCCTTACCATCTACCTCTACGCTCATCTTGCTGCTTATTACTCCATATTGCTGTGCTAATACACTCATTTCAGCCTGTATGGCAACGTTTTCATCACGGTACAGCTTGGTGGCATTGGCTACACTGCGGAGATAAGGGAAAAACTTACTCTTATCCAGGTCTTCTGCATAGGGACTTGCCAGGAGCTTCTTATTCAGTTCAAAGAAGTATGGTTTCATCTTTGGCTCTATATCCAGGCAGAAGTATGTAAAAGCGTCTTCGTAAGATTTGTTTTCGGTGTCACAAGTCATATTTATCTGACGCCAGCTGGCATCTTCACTTATTACTGCTTCCAGCTCACTTACATCGCTCAGCCACTTCATCAATTCTTCTTTGCTGTCCAATTCCCTGTTTTTCAGGTCTTCAAAATAAGGCTGAAGCTCTTCCCAGGTAGTAACCATGAATTGTTCAGGCAAAAAATTCCTTTTTATCTTTTCTATCGGTTCAAATGTTGTGTTCATTCTGTGGTTTTATGTTCTGTAGTATGCAAAATACATTCCAATCGGATTTAAGCGCCTGATTGGCAGAATTTAACTTATATATCATTACATAGTGATT
>JBQCEX010000387.1:0-4119 GCA_051959855.1 Flavipsychrobacter sp.
ATATGGGCCCTGGATAATAACGGCAACCTGATGGTGTCAAGAAATGGCGGGTCCATATTTTTCACTCTGACTTCACCCGCGCCGTATGCTTCATTTTATGGATATTATGGCAATGTATTGACAGTTTCGCCGGCAGATTCAAACCTTATATTATGCGGAGGAGTGAAAATGGCCGTAAGTAAAGATGGCGGTGCCAGCTGGCAAACATTGGATACACCTTTGACTACTCACCCCGATAATCATGCTTTTGAATTTAATCCGCTGAATGCCGCTACCTTTTACAGCGGTAACGATGGTGGCATATTTGTGACGCACGATGGTGGCGGGAACTGGACGAACCTGAATGACAGCCTGATGATGTCGCAGATCTATAGGACCTCGTCCTCTCAGCAGAACCCTTATGTAATACTCTGCGGACTGCAGGATAACAGCACCTACAGATTTGATGGCAGCAACTGGACAGACAATATAGGTGGTGATGGCGAAGCCTGCGCTATAAGTCCTGCTGATGATAATATACAAATTGGGTCTTACCAGTACGGCAATTTCTTTTTGTCCTATGACCAGGGTAATACATTTAATTCACTCTATATCGGCCCTGGTAGCATGGGCGCATGGACTGCCCCCGTTGTATTTAGCCCAGGTAGTGCCGACACCATTTATTTTGGGCTAAAGGATGTGTATGCCACCTACGATGGCGGTTATACCTTTACTAGTCTCGGAAGCGGTGTTCCCTTGTTTCCTGACGGGATTATGAGCCTTGCAGTAGCTCCATCTAATCCGCAGGTAATATATGCAGCAGACTATAGCCACATAATGCGTACCGACGATGGTGGTGTCACCTGGAATGACGTGTCCGGGCACCTGACGCCAGACTCGCTGGCGATAACAAGAATTGCGGTAGATTATAATAATCCGTTGCGGGTATATGTAACCACATCAGGCTACAATGCGGGGAAGAAGGTGTATGCAAGTACAACAGGTGGTACCGCCTGGACAAACATTAGCTACAATCTGCCTAATGTGCCGGCTAACTGCATAGCTGTAGACAGCAGTGTGATAGGCGCCATATATGTGGGCACAGATATGGGACTGTACTATATGGACTCCTCAATGACCAGCTGGACAAGCTATGGAAAGGGACTGCCTAACGTAATAGTGGATGACCTGGACGTAAACTATAATGTGCGCAAAATAAGAGCAGCGACCTATGGCAGGGGCCTATGGGAGGCAGACCTGCAGGCAAGAAATGCGAGAGGGCCTATTGCAGTGCCTAAAGTGACGCTGGAAAAAACAGTAAAAGTATACCCTAACCCTACAGAAGATAACTGGCAATTGATATTCAAAAATGGAATGCCAAAAAATTATCATGTAGTAGTACACGACCTGGCAGGAAGAACAGTTTACGAAGCTGAAAATGTGTCTGTAATAAATGCAAAGGACCTAAAAGCAGGCAACTATATTATAGATGTAAATGTGGATGGAAATGACTACAACATAAAAGCCTCGCATAAGTAAGAACTGCAATAAGAAAGGGCTGGCACGGTATTTTAATGCTTTATAACAAACGAATAAAAAAACAGGTTTTTATGAAAGCAAGGAACATACTATACATGCGCAAAAACAAGGCAAGAAAAGTAATTGCAAACGCTACACGCTTTGATCTGGGTACTTTTTTAAAGGCTACTTTTGAGCTGAGCCACAGTCGGGTAGTAAGAAATCATATTAAATCAACTTTACAAGAACTTACAGGCTGGCAGCGTCTTACTGCTTAATGAATAGCAATAGACGTCGCCAACCTCCCAACACTATTAGTTCTTAATAATTTGCTGCTGATACACTGTATTGTTGTCAGCGTCGCACAGGCGGACGAAATAATTACCCGGTGCGAGTTTTTCCAAAGAAATATACATACTGTTCACCGTGTCTATAACAAGCTGCCCGGCAGCATTGTACAGTTCTACTTTTGCCGGTGAGTAACCGGAAATAGTAAGGTAACTACCGGCGGGGTTGGGTGATATAACTACACCTATTGGCTTGCTTACAGGTTTTACAGCTGTAGGTACAGCTTTCCAGTTCTCATCAGTTGCAAAGAGCGATGCAGTGATGCCGTCTGCCGTTTCGCAAGAAATAAATAAATGACCTGTAGAACGATAGCAAACACCTTCAGTCTGCCATTCAGGTGCAGGGCCTAATTCTATACGGCGTTTATTGCCAGAGAAGAACAAATCGCCTTTAAAATCATTTAGTACCCATAGGAATGGGCTTGCATGGCTGCGCAAATAGCCTATTAGTATTACCTCATTTTTTATTGGGTCATAGTCGGCACCTGTTATCAGGCCATTGACCATATAGTTAGTATAAGGAGTAAGTGCGTAGGTGCCCGGTGTTTTGCACACTTTATATACGCGCGTAGCACCATCGCCCCTGTCTTTGGTAAACAGGTATAATGAATCGCCTTTAGAAAGCACCGCTTCGCAATCAAAATTATTTGTTTTGCTTGATACAAAGCTTGTTTGATCTGTATAGGATATATTGATTGCCTGGGCATTGACATGTACGATAGCTCCTGTATCAATATCTTTTTTAGCAATCTTTAATATTTTGAGATCTTTACGGTCACCATTATTGTTGCCGCAATCGCTTATGTATAGATAGTTGCTGTCAGCGGTTATATCTTCCCAGTCTGTATTTGGATAATTATCTACATATACTGTTTGCAGCGTCTTTCCTGTTGCTGTGTCTATATTAAAGAAATCCTGCGGATTGCCACTGTCGTTATGTGACCATAGTTTACCGTCAGTGAATATGATACCTGAAGACTCGGTTACTTCAGGGCCGAAAGAGGCTTTAAGCATGGGCGTATCATTTGTAAGCGGGTAAACGCATGAGCCATCATTTATTGTAGCATGTGGGTCATAGTTAGATGCTGCGGGGTCGGTACAGCCGCTTTGAGCATTTGAAAAAGCAGGCATCAATGCGCAGGAAACAAAGAGCGCCAGTGAGGTGAATAATACACGCATTAAAATGTGATTAAGTGCGCAAAATTACCCACCTGCAATACTGTATTATCACCTAAACTAAAGTGTAACAATTACATAATGTTCTGGTAACATAACTACTACTCTACACCATAGATCTTCTTCATGAGATAGAAGTAGGCATCATGGTGATGGTGCATGAAGATGTTCGTGGTATTGTTGGGGAAATAATTGTAATACTCATCATCCGGTTGCAGAATGATGGGCGAGCCTGCACGTACATAATTAAAGCTGTGTGCATAAGCAGGCGGATGATATTGAGGCATATACTTTTTCGCGAAGCTGCCAGCACGGCGGCCAAGGTATTTTTCGAAATGACGCTCTGCTTTTCGGGAAGGTTTGTCCAGCTGGTTAAACACGTGTGTAAGGTAGAGGCGCAGTAAGAATTTCTTTTGCTTGCGCAGGAATTTTTTTGCGTGTGTAAAAGGATTTAGTTCATTGAAGTCGTTTACCGTCTGTATAGCAAAGGGAACCTCCGGAACCCAATCGGCGGCATTGACTACAGTATAACCCCAGCCATCGCGCGTGATAAATTCATAATCGTATGCATAATATTGATTGCCGGGCTTGGGTGCACCGCTGCAGTAGGTCTTTATCACCAGGTCTTTAGGCAACATGTTAGCCTGTTGTTGATAGTAGATATATGAACGCAGCAGAAAGGCCAATGCTGCACCCTGGCTGTGACCGGTGATGATGATTTGCTTTATGCCTTTCTTATAATACTCGTGGATCTTCTGCTCTATGGTGGGCATAAGACTACCTATGCCTACCGCCCAGCCTACATGTACCATAGCGCGAGGATTGGCCGAGAACTTATAGTCAAATACATTGCTATCGCTGATCTTTAATGTACCAACGGCCGGTATCATAGCCGCGTAAAAATTCTCGAGCCAGCTGCTGGCGCTGCCTGTGGTGCCCCGCAAGCTTATGACCATTTCCTTTTCATCATTGCGCAGCCATAGGTACCAGCAGTTTTCCATACCTACCACAGGGGAAGTATATACCAAGTGGTAATTGCCATATATCCTGGTGTGGTCTTTCGCCTTAAAAGTATCTACTCGTCCGCTGGAGAGGTGCA
>JBQCEX010000388.1:0-13061 GCA_051959855.1 Flavipsychrobacter sp.
CTACAAATTAATTTTAAAAGAATATTGGCTATAGACAGGGAAAGTTATAACCTAGCATGTACATTTTCTTTTTCCAGACAACCTTTTATATCATAGATGATTCCATCTTTCTTTATCCATTTCTTCCAGTCAGCATGTATAAATTCATTATGAGCAACAGCAAGCACCACCGCATCGTATTCCTGCGGCTTCGGTTCTTTGTTCAGTGTCTTTATGCCATATTCATGCTCTACTTCTGCCGGATTAGCCCATGGATCATATACAGTTACGTTGATCTCGTATGATTGTAGTTCCTTTACTATGTCTATCACTTTTGTATTGCGAACATCGGGGCAGTTTTCCTTAAAGGTTATACCCAGCAGTAATACATTTGCCTTTTTTACCGGCACACTATTACGTATCATCAGTTTCACAACTTCGTGGGCCACATACGCTCCCATGCCATCATTAAGCCTTCTTCCTGCCAGTATTATTTCCGGATGATAACCGGCTTCCTGTGCTTTTTGTGCCAGGTAATAAGGATCCACTCCTATACAGTGGCCACCTACTAAGCCTGGCTTAAACGGAAGAAAGTTCCATTTTGTAGCAGAAGCTGCCAGAACTTCATGGGTATCTATATTTAAACGGTTGAATATCTTAGCCAGCTCATTTACAAAGGCGATATTTATATCTCTTTGTGCATTCTCAATTACTTTGGCAGCCTCTGCTACCTTTATACTGCTGGCCTTATGAGTTCCTGCCACTATTACCGTACGGTATAGTTCATCCACTTTCTCTGCTGCTTCGGGCGTAGAACCTGAGGTTACCTTTTTTATTTTAGTAACCGTATGCTGTTTATCTCCCGGATTGATTCGTTCCGGAGAATAGCCACAATAAAAATCTTTATTAAACTTTAATCCGGAGAATTTTTCCAGTACAGGCACGCATTCGTCTTCAGTTACACCAGGATATACAGTCGATTCATAAATCACTATATCGCCACTTTTCAAAACCTTCCCTACTGTTTCGCTGGCCTTATATAAGGGTGTTAGGTCTGGTCTGTTATTTTTGTCAACTGGTGTAGGCACCGTAACTATAAAATAGTTACAGCTCTTCAGATCGTCAAGCTTATTTGAACAATATAATCCTGTTTTTTCTATTGCAGGGACGGCTTCACTATTAACCTGTTGCAAGTTATCGCTATCTACTTCCAACGTGTGATCATGTCCCTTTCTCAGCTCTGCTATACGTTGCTCATTTATATCAAATCCTATTACAGCGAAATGCTTTGCGAATTCTACCGCAAGTGGTAGTCCTACGTAGCCTAAACCAATGACCGCGATACGCTGAGATTTTTCCATAGATAGACTATTCTTTATTTCGGTTTTGAAAGCGGTTTATAAATTTCTGTAAGATATTAGCATTTTTATTCTTTCCTTCAAAATAACCTCCATAATTACCGTAACCATAGCCATAGCCATAACTATAATAACCGTAGCCATAGCCATAGCCTCTTGATACCTTAACGTCATTCACTATCAGGCTCATTTTCGGCATTTTGCGTGTGCGGTAAAGCTCGTCGGCAAGCTGTATTTGTTGTTTGTAGGTATACCCCTGGCGCACCAGGTATAGCACAGCATCCGCGTATCTTGCCAGCAATTGTGCATCTGTTACAAAGCCTATCGGCGCAGTATCTACTACTACGTAGTCAAAATCTTTTCTTAATTGTGCAAATAACTCTGCAATCTTAGGTAAGATAATAAGCTCCGAAGGATTTGGAGGTATAGGGCCGCTTGGAATAATAAAGAAATTATCCTGCACCCCCGATGGAACAATTATCTTATCATAGTCTGCATGGCCTATTGCATAATTGCTGAAACCGGTTGCATTATCCAGGTTCAGATATTTAGATATTTTAGGTTTACGAAGATCCAATTCCATTAGTACTACACGCTTACCCGACAAGGCCAGTGTACTTGCTACATTAAGGGATACAAAAGATTTTCCCTCACCACTCATACTCGATGTAAGCATTACTACCTTTTCATTCTCAGTAGCCAGCAAAAACTCAATATTTGTACGTAATGCGCGAAACTGCTCAGCAATAACACTTCTTGCACCCGGCATTACCACCAATGTATCTTGGTTATCACTATGCCCAATCTCACCTGCAATAGACAGTTTTGTAAGCGCATTTATATCTGCTCTGCTGTTAATGCGTGTATTTAATAGGCTTTTCAAATAAATTACTGCGGCTGGTACTAATATGCCAATCAGAAACGCTGTTAGAAATATCATCGAGCGCTTCGGCGCAAACGGACCACCTGAATTTCTCGCGGGCTCTATTACTCTCGAATTCGCAATAGTGGTTGACTTACCTATTGCTGTTTCTTCACGTTTCTTTAGAAGGAAGAGGTACAATTCCTGTTTTATCTGCTGCTGACGTGAGTATTCCAGAAATATGCGCTCTTTGGTTGGAATCTCTTTTATTTCACCAGTCACAGATCCTTCCTTTTTGCGCATTTCAGCAATACGAACATTCAGATCCTTTTTTACAGCCTGCAAGCTATTCAGCAAGCCTTGTTTCAGGGCAGCCAATTGTTCATTTATGCTTATAACCGTCGGGTTATTTTCTGTGCTGGTTAACAAAAGCTGATCTCTGCGCATCAACAGCGCATTATATGTAGCTATAACATTTGTAAAAGTACCACTTTCACTTACCAGTGTTGCGGGTACAGTCCGCGGATCTTTACTTGCTTTAATATATTCTTCAAGAGCATCTATTACGCTTAACTGTACCTGTTGTTCCACTATTTTATGCTCCATTTCGCTCGTACTTTGCAATAGTATTTGCGATTGGACCTTCATATCAATACCATCAGTCGACCGCCTGTAGTTTTCTATAGTCTTCTCAACATCAGATAGTTCATCAGTTACAATCTTCAGTCGATAATCAATAAAACTCATGGTGTTATTGGCTATCGTATTTTTATCATCAATATTCGCCTGCTGGTATACTTCTATTAGTTTATCCAAAGCTGCAACTCCTCTGTCCGGCAACTGATCTTTCATTGTTAACAAAAGAACGGTAGAGCTTTTATTCGGCAATGCTACATTTACTGCCTTTATATAATGATTAACTGCTCTTTCTATGGGGTCTACTGTTATAGTATATTCAGTAATGTTAGCTGAAAACGGATATTTAGTTTTCTCTAATAGTGCCATACCAATAGGTAAGCTGATGGAATCTCCCCATTTACCTGCATAATCAGCTTTTCCAAGGGTTAGCTTATACCCATCACCATTTTGCTTCAGCTTCAGTATCCTGGTTTTCTTTAATGAATCATTTTCTGCTTCATTAAGACTAAATATAAAAGGCCTTTCCTTATATATTTCCGTAGTTGTTAGCCTGCCCGGAATAGTATAATGTACATTTAGCTCCAGATCTTTTACTACATCAGTCATCAATCTGCGACTATTCAGTATGATCATCTCATTTGCCAGGTTTTTAAGATTTGGCTGCATACCAAGGTCTTGCAACAAGGCTTCATCCGACATGGCATCTTGCTTATCATCTTTAATCAATACCTGGGCGGTTATCTGGTAAACCGGCGCAGTATAGCGCAGATATAAAAATGCAATAATGAGCGATATAATCAGGCAGCCGATGAACCATGGCAGGCTGGCTAATAATGCCCCTACTATTTTATTAAGATTTATATTATTTTCCTTCTCTTGCCACTCTATATCGCTAAAAGAAGCTTGTGTGTTTTCCTGCATGAAAGTCTATATGGCTATAAATTCGGAAATCTTGATGAAAATGCTAAAAGTAATGTAATGATTGACACCGCATAAGTTATATACAGCGTGCTGGTCTGGTCCACTGTAGATGACCTGGCCTTTGCTCTGTTTTGTTCCACATACACTATATCATTCTGTCTTAAGTAGTAATATGGTGATTGAAAAACATCGGTAGAATTTAAATTATAACGGGCAAAAACCTTTTTCCCGTTTTCCTCACGCACTAACATCACGTTATAGCGTTTACCATAGGGTGTTAAATCTCCGCCCATACCTACTGCATCAATCAGGCTAATTTTCTCATTGTTCACAGTATATCTGCCCGGACGGGTTACCTCGCCAAGCAGTGTAAAAGTAAAGTTGGCAAATCTGACATTTACAACAGGGTCTTTATAATATACAGTTGCTTTCTGCTCTATCAGGTCACGCGCCTGTGTAGTTGTCAGTCCGCCTATTTTTACCTTGCCTACTAATGGCATATCTACATACCCCTGTTGATCTACTAAATAGCCAGATGACATATTATTACTTGCAACTCCCATAGAAGCACCACCTATTCCGCCAGACATTGATGCCGTAGAAGTTGTAGTCGGCGCACCGCTCAATCCACTGCCTATCTGAAAAATTTCTGTGGCTCGGGGGTCAATTGTTTCAATCGTAATATTCAGGATGTCGTTAGACTGAATTAGTGGTTCCTTGTATGGCGTCAGGTCAACACTATAGGTGCCGTGTGATAATGTATCCGGAACGTCTTTAAAATATGGTATCTTTTTTACATTTCCGCAAGAACTAGAACCTATGATGCCAAAAATTAAAATTAACCAAAGACAATAGCTTCTTAGGCTTAGTCCAATTCTTTGATACATTAAGTAAAAAATTTTTTCAAAAGTAGCATAAAATGCAATGCTTTCAAATTGTGCATCATAGATTTAAACAGGAATTAAACTGCTTTAACCATTTGTACATTAAGGCTTTTCATTTTAATTGGCTACCTTAACTATATATATACTCTTAGTTTTAAATAACAAAATATAAAAATATTATGACCTTGCAACTTTTTTCGTCTTTATGCTCCATTGCACAAGTTTTAGCGCCGTAAAGATTAAAATCGTCAAAATAATACCATAAAAGAAAGATTTTTTTATCAGCGATGTAATAGGTATAGTTTCATCCCTATAAAGATTGAATAAAACGGCTGCACCTATTGAAAAAATAAAATATAATGCTATATATTTTCTCTTAAGATACTTATCCAGCATTCTGCGTTTGGAATTATTTCGCGATCGTCTTCTCTTTCTTTCCATATAGCGCTTCAGACTAGCTAATCTTTAAATTTAAAAACATTTATATGCAAATTATTGGTATAAATATATGGCATTAATTTAGGATTAAAATTATTTTTTAGGAGAGATCGATTGCACAGGTACCTGTGCTGTTATATTCCAGCCCAGCGTTTTTATATGTAAGGTCGCTTTGTTGCCGGTTATACGCAGTACAACGCCGGTATTTTCCTTCAAAGGTCCTTCCACTATTGCCACTTCCTGGCCTTCTAACACATTTACATATATATCTGCCCCTTTATACTTATTCAAAAAATTTTTAATGCCTTCTATCTCTTCTTCCCGTACTGTACCCGGTTTACCGAGCCACCATAGAAAGCGAACAGCACCTGGTGTGGTAAGTACCTTTACATTGTCTGCTTCATAATCATCCATCTTTACAAAAATGTATGATTTAAATATAGGCTCTTGAATTTTCTTTTTCCGGTCACTCCATTGTCTTATACTTTCCTGTACCGGGCAATAAACTATAACCCCCTTCTCCTGAAGCAGTCGCGAAACCTTTTTCTCATTTCTTGGTTTGGTATATAGTACGTACCAGGCCATTAGCTCAATTCAATTTGCTGAAGCAAAAATTCAACTGTTCGTGGATAGAAATAGTGCTCTAAGGCATGAATGCGTAATGCCAGTGAATCGGCAGTATCATTATCCCTCACTTCACATCTCGCCTGTAATATTACATTGCCGCTGTCATACACCTCATTTACATAATGTATTGTGATACCCGATTCCGCCTCCTTGGCGTTAAGTACGGCATTATGTACATGATGGCCGTACATTCCTTTGCCTCCGTATGAAGGCAGAAGGGCCGGATGTATATTAATTATCTTATTAGGAAAAGCCTCAATAAAGTGATCAGGCATCTTCCACAGGAATCCGGCTAATACTATTAATGATGGATTGCAGTCCTTTATCTGCTCTATTACCAGGGTATCTTTAAAAGTATCCCTGTTTATTATTAGGAATGGTATCTGCTCCTGCCGGGCTATATCCAGTACGCCTGCATCAGCTTTATTACTCACTATCAGGGCAACTTTCGCTTTACCGTTTTCTTTAAAATAATCTATTATAGCTGCAGCATTAGATCCTCTGCCTGATGCAAATATGACAAGTGAATGCATGTAATGATGAAAATGAAACTGTAAAAATAGTAAATGTAACAATGGTACTATGTTATTATACCAGGTATTTATTTGAAATCATATAAAGCAGTTAACTTTAAGTATGGAAAATGAAAAGTTGCGATTGGATAAATACCTATGGGCTATACGCATATTTAAAACCCGCACATTGGCTACAAAAGCTTGTGAAGACGGTAAGGTGAAATGGAACGGAAATGCTGTAAAGCCCGCTAAAACGGTAAACCTGGGTGAGCGATATGACATAAAAACGTCTGAACGCCGCTGGACAATTGAAGTGACAGGATTACTTCACAACAGAGTTGCCTACCCTGAAGCTATAAAAAACTACGTTGACCTTACTTCAGATGAAGATAAGCAATTAAATAAGGTAATAAGCTCCAGCTTCTATACAGGAAAGCGCTTAAGCAAAACAGGCCGCCCGACTAAAAAACAGCGGCGCGACCTGAATGATTTATTTGAACCAGAGGACTAAACTACCATATGCTGTAATAATTACCTGCTATTACCTGTACCCAGTTTTGTCCCAGGTCCTGGCTGCGGTATATACCCTGGCTGGTTGCTATATATACATATTGCTTAGCCACACCATTTTCATATACATTTTCTTTAAAGGCAATACCACGCACACTTGAGTTGATGCCCAAGCCGCTGCCCGAATAAGCAAAACTAGTGCTGCTGCCCTGTAATGCATATATACCAAGGGAATCTGTACCCACCAGTAATACACCATCAAATGGAGATGCTACGCACAAAAGAGGTCTTGTTGTAGGTAAGCCGGTATATTGATTCCAACTGGCGCCCTTATCGTTACTATACCATGCGCCACCTTTACCCATAGAATCAATTGCAACAAGGGTATTATTATAATGGCCTAAAGAAAATTTATGGCCTGATGGCAAAAACTTGGCAGGTGCTGGTAATGGTTTGGATTCAACCCAGGCAGCTGTTTTGTTACCTTTCGTAAATATCCGGTTGGTAATGTAATCGTATACAATTACTGTATTATCTTTTAATTGAGCAAAAGATGTGGCCAAAAAGGAACCGGCAGCAATCGCTTTATTAAAAGCAGTATCCGATTGCCATGATTTTATTGCTCCTTTCTGATCGCTATACTCAATACCCCTCTGTTCTGCACTTGCCATATAGACCCTATCTTCATCCTTGGCATACAGTATTAATGACTGGTTGAATGCTAAAGGGTTTACATATGTATAAGTAGGATTAAAGTTCACTCCGTTATTAGTACTTATATGTGCATTTCCTTTTACCCACATCAGGTTTTCACCTGCCACGCAAATTGCTCTGGATGGGTAACCATCTGACGGGAACACCGATGGCTTAAATACATTGCCATCATTGGTGTTAATAAGGCTACCAGCTGAATCACTGAAGTAGAGGCTATACGGTGCAACTATTACAGTATCTGTATTGATATCATTATATTTTCTACAGCTTTGAAATGCGACAGCCACCAGTGCCACTGCTACTAACTTATAGACCGGGTAATTTTTTCGCATTGAAAAATTTTTTACCAATTTATAAAAAAACTTAGGAAATCAAAAATATACAAATAATAAGACGGCTGCAATGCACGAAAGGTTTGCCGCCAGCCTTGTGGTATCTGCGTTATTCTATTGATTGTTTACTCTTGTAGCGAAGTCAATCAGCTGCAGTAAGCTATTTTCATCCTTATTCATGAAATTGACAGACATATTGTACTCAAAAGCATCATTTTTAAATGCTCCTCCACTTACAGATATGTCAGACAGTAGCTTTTTAGCTTCAACTATAGTAGCAGAATCACTCGCATTATGGCTCATAGAGGGGTCTACAGCCTTTGCCATTTGCTGCACATCAACGAACATGGCAAAAGGGTGACCATAAATATCAGCTACAGGCGGCAATTTTTGGCTTTTGTAATTGCCTTGCAAATAAGCTACCGCATTGGCGCTCTTGTTAGTAACTATTGCATAATTATCATCGGCTACTAATATGATAGAATCATTGAGCGGCAATGGAAGAACATACGTATTTGCGCCTGTTTGCATCAAACCATTGCTTTTTGCAAGACCTAGCAGCTTATTGAAATTCTCCTTTTTATTGATTTTAAGCACATACAAACCGTCAAATACAGGCTTATAAGTGTTATAGGTCATGCCCATGCTACTATCCCCTGACAATTGTGTTTGCAGCGTTAAGTTATTCAGTACCAGGGCCATATCTCCTGTAAAGGCATCCAGCACGTAGTCTGCATCCATGTTTTGCTGCGCGAGCGCTACGTTTATAAGCCCCAGTAGCCCGGCTTTCTCCAGCATAGTCTTTGTGCCTTTGGGAGAAAGGTGATAAGCCATCAGCAGGTCCAGGTTGTTTTTAGGCAGCATTTCCAGCATGTTTTTATCAGCATCGGTGCTACCCAGGTCTTTGCCCAGATCCTTCATGTCTGCTGATGTATAATAGTGCATCAAACCATTTATTTTGCCTTTATCAAAGTCAAAACCGGCTGTCAGTGCGGCATCTTTCCAGAAGGTGCTGGCAAGCGTCAGGCCATTCATCATGCCGTAAGCGCCTTGCTGCATTACTTCATCATAATTAAGCCAAAAACTTACATCATGCCCTTCCTGCTGCAATTTCTTAAAATGGGCATTCTGTATCAGTGCATTTTCCTTTGTCGTGTTGAAGGCATTGTCCATCTCAGCCTGCAGTGTAGGCAAATCTGCCTGAGTTGTGCTGCTATTAGGCATATAAGCTACCTGGCCATTGCCAGAGGCAGGTAATACATTCATTATTATCAGCAAATCAGGGCTCCAGCCGGCATATATGCCATTGGCCAGGCTAGCTTCTTTGCGTATGCCATGCTGTGTAATGGTAGCGTTCGGGAAGGTTGCTTTTACGTAAGTTTCCCATTTACCGGCATCAGATAATGGTATCAGAGCCGTTACCCTGCTGCGTTGATTTGCTCCAGTTTTCACGTACATGTACATGGTATTCATCATGTCCACGCCTATGGCGGAGGGGTCTTTTACAGCCGCATTGCTACCTGCCATACGTTGCTGCATTTGCTCGAATAGCTTACTGCCCGTTATTGCAGTCCAGGCCACCTTTTTGGTGAGCGCCTTTACATCCACGCTGGCCACCACTATGGCGTCCTTAGGAATGTACTGTGCGCTATCGGGTGTATTGTGACACGCGCCGAGCGTAAGGGGCAAAATGCAAATAGCAATCAATCGCAGGTAGCGATGCATAAAAACTGTATTTAGTATTTGAGATACAAGCCCTTAGAATGGCAAATCGTCCACATTTTCAGGAGACGGGTTATAATAACCACCTCCATTCGCAGGTGCTGAATATTGGTTAGGATTGTTATTATAAGACTGTGCCATATTGCCGCCATTACCAGCAGGTGCTGCACCGGCAGCTTCCACACGCCATGCGTCAAGGTTGGTTATATAATTAACCTTACCATCACGCTCCCATTTATTACCCTTTATGTTGAAGCTAACCTTTACGTTGTCACCTATATTATAGCGATCTATTATTTCGCATTTGTTTTGTACCAGTTGCATTTTTGCATAGTTGGTATATACATTTCCGTTTATTTCTTCCGCCATTTCTATTACAAATTCACGTTTCTTAAAGCGGTCATTTACCACTTGGGTATCATACTTTACAACCAGTTTGCCTGTTACTTCTAAGCTCATTTTTACAATATTTATAAATTATTAAACTATTTACTAAGCAGTCTGCAAAGATATTGAATATAAAAGAGTAAGATAGGAAAAAACAATGAGTTTTAAAACGCTTATTATTCATCCGCATTGTTTACTTTCGAAATTGGCAAATAGATAAGCCTGCTGCACTCTGATTACTCACCAGCCCTTTTGATCCTATAAATAATGCCCAAATATTCTTTATACCTGCTTTTTGCATGGGCAATTTTTAGCTCTTGCTCTTCATCATCGCTTTGCGGTATATACCATTCCGGCAAACCTTTATATACAGATTATTTTCTCATGCGCTTGCGGGGTTTTCATACCTGTAGTTATTCGGTATCGGATAGTTTATGTCTGAACATCGATTCAAGCTTTCGATATACAACTTGTGCTAATATAATGAGCGGGCACTGGAAGGCGCATAATGATTCTGTTTTCCTGTACTTTAATACAAACAGGTGGAGAAGTGACAGCCTTAATAAGTATGGCTTTAAAGGGGAATTTGCTAAAGTCCCTTCAAAGCCATACTTGTATCAAGTAAAGCACCGTGCTCTTCTATATGTACGTATCTATAATAGTAAATATTTTATCGAGCGCATGGTAAAGTAATGGTTATTGTTTTATTAACTTTTGCATATTGACCTGGCACCCATTTAAATCAAAACTTACAAAGTAAATACCGCTGGCCAAATCTTCAATATGCATTATGGCATGGTCGTTTAGCGTATTTAAAAATGCACGCTTTACTATCTGGCCTTGCTCATTGTATATACTTAGCTGCAAAGGTGTATTGCCAGTAGTGTTTTGCATGTTAATATTCATTATGCTGGTTGCCGGGTTGGGATATAGTTGTACTGCAATGGACGGCAATTTTAAGTCGTGGACGGCATCGGGATAGGCTTCGTAAAAGTATTGCTGAAAATTAGCAGACGTACTGCCTGAGGTAATAGTGTATGTTGTGTCCACAGTAATATTATTGGCAGCATCATATCTGTAAACATGCTTAGTCTTATAACCCAAAGCATAGATAGAGACCATTGAATCAGGCAGATGGGCAACATTAAGATACTTGGCCATGGTGGCATACGGTTGCCAATTAGTACCAGACCAAAGACTATCTGTGGTGCCTGTATAATAATTAACTCCGGGAGTATAGCTATAAGTCGTCTTGTAATATTGTACAAAACTGCTGCCCGTATCGATAGACACAGTATTTACCTTGCCCGCAGCATTATAGTCTATCAAATATTTAGAATAGGGCTGCCACCCACTAGTACTTGCATTGACATAAAAAAGTGTTACGTCTGAAATATGGCCCGAAGCGTCATAACCATAGTTTTCTTTAAAATATGGCTTATAGATACCAGTTATATCCTTTGTCGCACCACTGTCCCTTATTAGCTGCTCAGATGAATTGTAGCTAAAGTAAGAGATGTAAGAAGTATCATAACTTGAAGGGGAGCGTGTAAAATTTACAATAGAGGTAACATCGCCACTTGCGTTATAACTGTAAATATTGCCGCTCTGCATTGTATCGTAATATGTGTAACTGCTACGGGAAGTAAAGTTGCCGCTGTATTGCCTGTAATAGCTCGTGGCTATGGATACGGTACCACTTGAAAAGGTGTAATCCTGTGCACTATCATACAATACATCAGCGATATCATTGGGGCTAGTGGTATGCATATATAGTGTAGGATAGTCTGATTGATCAGGCAGGGAATAGATGTTATAAATCATTCTATTGAAGTCGAAAAGCGAGCCTTTTGTACCACTATAGTGCAAGACAGCGGAGTCAAATAAAACATATGTTGCTCCTGTCTGAAAGTAAGATTTAGTGCTGATGAGTCGCTCCTTAGAACCAGTAGTTTTGGCTGCCACTCTTGTTGTCGCAGCCTGCTGTTTCATGATGGAATTCACCAACTGATCGCGAAGCTCTAACCTATGATCTTGCTGTTGTGCATGAAGAGATAGAGCTGTTGCGGAGATGAGAACGGATAGTAATATTTTCTTCATATACCAAAGGTTTGTTATAGTAAGTTATAATAATGTTACAAGAATTTAAAGCGATTTTCAGCGTTTTATGACACCAACTTTATAAGAGGTTGAGTTTCAATAGCAGGACTGCTACGCTCTTTAATAAAAAGTCGTCTGATTTGTTGGCTGAGACCAGTGCCAACTCGTCTTTGTTATCACCGATCTTCAAATATGCCTGCACGCGTGTATCAGCTATCCAGAGATTTGCAACGTACTTTGATTGAATATTGTATATAGTGAAGTAGCGGCCTGTTTTTCGTATTTCCTGGGTCGGTTTGAAACTGCCAATGAGTGTGTCGTTTTTGTAGAAGGCGTTGTCCCTAATTATTATCTTTTCAGTTTCTGCTGCTGTCGCTTCGTCAGCTTGTTTATTGTAGTAAGCGCTTACACTATTTGCCAGCACTGTGACGGGAATGACACCCATTTTATGCTGCCATTTGCTATATAGCTGAAGCGCGGCAGCTTCATTGTAAATACCCTCAGTAAAAACGTGATAGTTGACTACGTCTTTCAGGAAATTCTCGCGGAAATAAGGCTGGCTTCGGATATCAATTTTTTTGTCAAGAAACGGGAAACGGACCGCATAGTAAAAAGAAAGGTAAGCTTTATCAGCTGCTGCAAGCGTCATTGCTTTGACTATAATGCAGGGGAGGGAGTCGACCGTGCTTAGGGTGAAATCATAAAACTCATCCGTTTCCCAAACGGCAAAATTGCGCTTTTGCGGGCCGGGAAATTGCTTGTTGGCTACATTGTTGTTTTCCTGGTAGCGGCAGTAGAAACTGTCGTTGACCATGAGCCAGCCATCCTGCACTTTGGTTTTCTGTGCATAGGATGGCGACAGCCAGCAACACAATAAGATGACGAATGCAAATCTCATAAGCAATAAATCTATATACCTAAGACGAGCACCGATGTAAGAAAACTGGTATGTAACAAAGATGGTAAAAAAGTTTTTTGGGACATTTTGGAGGGTGCATTATGGTAAAAGCCTTGTTAGCCAACCATATTATACTTTTTGTTATCTACCAGGAATGTCGCAAAATGTCGCATTT
>JBQCEX010000389.1:0-4563 GCA_051959855.1 Flavipsychrobacter sp.
TCTTCCGCTCTGCTGCCGTTGCGGCCGTTTTCTTTTCTGCCATAATAGATTATACAAATTTACGAAATAGGGAGGTAAGATAATTGATGTACCAATAGGTATGATCGATAAATGTCGCAAAGTGTCAAAACTTTTATTTGGGACATTTTGGGAGGTAAAACTACCGGAATGCCTGATTTTATTGAGTTATTAAGATTTCAAATATCTACCAGAATGTCCCAAAATGTCACATTTTCCGGACATTGGTCTTAGTCGTAAGTCGTATGTCATAAGTCGTAAGTTTCCGTTTCTTTCCGGTTTTTTCCGATGGAAAGAATATAATATGATTGCCAGTAGCGATATACAGACAAAATTTCCGCCGAGGAAAAATTTATCCATCGGTAAAAAGGGTTTACAGTATGTCAAAGAACTTTTGCTAATTAGCTAATGTGATGATTAGCTGATTAGCTGATGGATGCAATATACAATTGCAGATAGGCGGTTTCCAAGAAAACATATCCACATTATAAATTCAAAATGAAAATTTAAAAATTACTGTTGATTGCCCGGCGCGAACCATTTTGGCCGACTATCCTACGCGAGCGTGTTGGCGGGGACGCTCAACACGGGAGGAAAGAATATTGACTTTTTCTACCCACTTCTTGTAATTGACACGATACTATCCTACGCGAGCGTGTTGGCGGGGACGCTCAACACGGGAGGAAAGAATGTAGACTTTTTCTACCCACTTCTTGTAATTGACATATGATCAGCGCGAGCCAGAGGGTCTCCAGGTTGTTGGTGAAGAACACGCAACAACGGAAGAAAAGATTAATACTCGTGGAACCGTCTATTTTTTAAGATGTCGCAATCATACCGTGTGATTGTCGTTTCCGACCATGATGATTTGAAAATGACCGGGATACATTTGTGATCTAAATTATTTAGTATGCGCAAATTAATAGTAAAGATGTCGGTCTCAATCGATGGTTTTGTAAGTGGTGTGAACGGAGAAAAGGATTGGGTTTTTAAAACAGGGGACGAGGAGTCTGCGGCATGGAGTGTAGCGGCAATTCAACAGGGTGGTTTAATTATCATGGGCAGGAAAACTTTTGAAAACCTGGCCACTTACTGGCCAACGGCAACCGGGCCTTTTGCCAAGCCAATGAATGAAATTCCCAAAGCTGTATTTACGCAGAAAGGATTTAAGGGCATCGGTAACGGGCAAGATGCCAATGCGGAACAGTCACCCGCCTTGGCGTCATGGACGGGAGCAAGAATATTTGATGGTGATCTTGCAACAGAGATCAAAGCACTTAAAGCAGAGGCAGGCAACCCGATCGTAGCCATTGGCGGCGCAGGGTTTATTCAAAACCTTATTGCAACAGGGCTGGTAGACGAATATCACCTGGCCATTCATCCGGTTGTATTGGGCTCAGGACTGGCGATCTTTAGTAGTCTTGAAATGCCGCTTTACCTGAAGTTAGTTGATACAAAAATTTTCCCGAAAGGAGTGATTGCGAAAACTTATAGTGTGCAGGGATGATAATAATAAATACGGTTGACAAGAATCAAGTCAGGTGGAAAAGAGCGTACAATAAAAAGAATTAATATTGTAATACCATGGAAACCTTACAGATACAAACGGAGCGAATGATACTGCGGCTGAATACGCCGGAAACCATCAGGTATGCTTTTGACAATCTTTCTTTACAAGAGCAATTAGATTATTTCGGGCTTACAGACAATTACCAGGTGCAAAGAGACAAATACGAATTGTCGCTGAAACGGCAGGTGCCGCTGCATGTTTTTTACCTGCTGGATAAAGAAAGCGGTAAAACCATAGGCGCCTGCGGCTACTGGCGGTATGCACCTGAACATGCAAGAGGAGAAATAGGCTATATGCTGATGGAGGATGCATATAAAAGAAAGGGACTAATGCATGAGGCGATACAGCCTGTAATAAAATATGGCTTTGAGGAAATGAAACTGCACCGAATAGAAGCAATAACACACCCAAATAATATAGCATCAAGAAGATTGCTGGAAAAGAACGGCTTTACATTTGAAGGTGTGCTTAGAGAACATTACTATACAGGCACTGAATATGATGACTCAGCGAGCTATTCTATACTGAGAAAGGAGTATGAATCGAGATAATTAGTTTCAAAAAAGCAGATCGAACAATGAGATACCTGGCAAAAGGGCGAAATAGCCGCGGCTTTAAAGTGTATGATGAACGAGATGAGATGATAGGTGAACTTGTTTATATATCCTCATTCTCGCGAAAGGCGCAAATAGCCACTAACGATAATGCTTTTTATGACGTAATACCAACAGGCTTTTGGATGAACAAGGCAGAAATAAGCCAGGATGGAATAGTAATAGTATCTATAAAACATATACCCGGGAATGGAACCAATATCTGGTTTGAAAATGGGCTGAGCTTGAACCTGAGATTAAGAAGCATCTGGCGATATGAATATACGGTAAAGGACAATGATGGCAATGAAGTTGGCAATGTGTTTGTAAACTATGTATGGCGAACCCTGAGCTATAACTATGAAATGGACCTGCAAGTAAATACAAGAGATGCAAAGACAACTACCCTATTACCGATCATTCTTGCATACTGTACCCATTATATACGGTCAAAGGGAGGATATGTTCCGTGACAATACTCTTTAGACGTTTGCTATTTGAGGCCCTTTAATACTTTTGTATCAATGAATATAAATAAGCTGTTTGTTTTTTTATTGTGTTGCTTACCTGCACTATCATTTGCGCAGCAGAAGGATTGTAAAGCCCTGCTGAAAGAAAAAATAGAAGCTGGCCAACCTAAAGTAGTATCGGAAAAAATAAGGCAGCTGGCAGGCTGCGGACTGGACAGTGTAGATGTGATGATGGTAGATAACAATACCCTGATAAGCACTTTCCTGGTGAAGGAAGCACAGGAAGACAACAATGGCAAGCCTACCTACGGAGATTTTGTAAAATATGTAGAAACTCTAAAAACAGTACCCGACTACCAGAAGTCGAAACAGCAAGCTACTACCCTACTGGCATTAAAGAACAAGACTGCGAGCCTGCAAACATGGGACGAGGATACTAAGATATTTAGCCAGGTGGGCTATTCGCCCAGGGACCTTGCGGCAGTAAAGCAACTGCTGAAGGAAAATATAGATAAAGGATGGACTTACCAGGAAGTATTCAGTAAATATGGCGAGGCGATAAATGCAAGAAAAAGGGCTATAGCCGACAGCACAATGCGTGCCGCATTAAATATGCAGCTGAACGTACTAGAAGAAGAAAGAAAAAGACTAGCGCCCTACTGTGATACTAATGACCTGGTGGTTAATAACTTTTATTTGCCCAGCTTTACTAATTATGATAAAGCAGTGGCTTGCGCTAAAAAAAGTAAGCGGCCGCTACTAATCTACTTCAATGGGAAGAACTGCGCTAATTGCAGAAGCATGGAGAGTACCGTTTTCAGCTATGACATGGTAAGGGGCGAGCTGCGCAACTATATACTGGCAGACATAAGCTGTGATGAGACCACGCCCCTGCCTGCAAATGAGCAGCAATACTCAAAAGCGTTGAAAAAAGAGCTAAGGACAACAGGTGATAAAAACCAGGCTATAGAAATGGAGCAATATGGCACCGATACCAAACCTTACTTTATTATAGTTGATGTGAAGGGAAAAGTATTAGACCGCCGGGGCTTTACTCCGGACTGGATGGAATACTATAATTTTCTGAAAGAAGGGATCAGCAAATTTCTGAAGGCCGGCAATTAGTCAGCTAACAACTTATCAATCGCTGCAGCGAGCTTTCGGTCGCGGTCTGTAATGACATTTCCTTTATCGTGACTACAAAGAGCCACCTCTACCTTGTTATAACTATTCTTCCAATCAGGATGATGGTCATGCTTTTCTGCAAGCAAGGCAACACGCGTCATAAAAGCAAAGGCTTCAGAGAAGTCTTTGAAAGTGAAGGTTTGTACCAGCTTATTATCAATTTCCTGCCAAGGCATAGCGATGATTTAATTATTGTATTACGATATCGAAAGTACCTTGCTTAACGACTGCTGAAGAGTCAGCTACGAATTCAAAATACCCCTGAACATTTTTTACTGAGCTACCGTTGATGGTTAGCGTACCACTGCGTGCATAATGATCAGTAGAGGTACTAGTATATTTTGCGAAGTTTTCGCCACCGTAGCTAAGGTCATAAACACCATTCCCTTTGAAATTGGCCAGGTTAATATATATCTCATCACCTGTTGTAGAAGAGCCGGAAATATTTAAGGAAGTCTGCGTGCCGTAAATATTTTTAGATGCCAGGTAAACATTGGCACTCCAGGCTTTACCGTTAACAGTTGCAGTCATAGACTGAGGGCCAAGCGCCTTAGGTTTATTGCATGCACCCAATGACAATACCAGCACAAGAACAACTATGGCAGCCAGAAACCTATTCTTCATAAACAACAATTTTATTAAAGATACAATGTATTATAAAAACATACGTGCAAAGAAATACTAAAAAATAAAGCTGCCTGAGGGCAGCTTTGCAATATATAAGGCA
>JBQCEX010000390.1:0-2084 GCA_051959855.1 Flavipsychrobacter sp.
GACAACAATACTGGCCAGCTACCATGAATGTTACGGCCACGCATGATACCAAACGTGGTGAAGACGTAAGGGCGCGTCTTAATGCAATAACCGATATTCCGGCCGAATGGATTCAGGCTGTAACGGAATGGCAGCAGATCAACAAGCCATTACGCTCTGATAATATACCTGACCTTAATGATGAATATTTTATTTATCAGTCGCTATTAGGCTGCTATCCAATGCCGCAACAGAGCTATGACAATTTTACTGAACGCTTCAAAGCCTATATACAGAAAGCAATTCGGGAAGCAAAGGTTCATACCGATTGGGCTAAGCCAAATGAAACATACGAGAACGGAATCAGTAATTTTATAAACAGCATTTTAGATGAAAACAGCGCATTTGTAAAAAGCTTCCGTACTTTCTATATCAAGACAACAAATGCCGGCATCATTAATTCCTTAGCGCAGCTTACACTCAAGTTCACCTGTCCGGGTATTCCCGATATTTACCAGGGCTGTGAACTGTGGGACCTAAGTATGGTTGATCCGGATAACAGGCGCCCGGTTGATTACACATTCCGAGGTAACTGGCTGCAAGAACTGCCCGAAGAAAGCGAAGGTACATTTAAAACTTTATGGGATGATAGATATACGGGCAAGATAAAGCTCTGGCTTACCAGAACATTACTAAAGGAAAGAAATGGACAGGCAGACCTATTTAAGCATGGCCGCTACATACCGCTAAAAACAGAAGGTGCTTATAAGAATAATATACTGGCTTATGCACGCGTGCACAAAGGCAATTATTACCTTATCATTCTCCCCTTAAATTTACTTGCCCTGGCGACCGAACAGGGAACTGATATATTATCCGTTGACTGGAAGGATACACAAGTAATATTGCCCAACAAAATGCAGCAAGAATGGCTACATATACTTACCAATAAAACGGAGAAGGAGGATGATACACTGCTAGTAAAGGAATTATTTGCAAGCTTTCCTATAGCGTTATTAAAGAATAGGGCTACAACCAATCACCGTAGTGCCGGTATTTTATTACCCGTGTTTTCATTACCCTCAGCCTATGGTATTGGTGACTTTGGCCCCGGGACAAGAAATTTTATAGACTTTCTCGCAAACAGCGGACAAAAGTATTGGCAGCTATTGCCGCTGTCTCCCACCGAAAGACGAAGCGGCCATTCGCCGTACAGCTCATTCTCTGGCATGGGAGTAAACGTATTGTTTATCAGCCCTGAGCTTCTGGTGCAGGATGGATTACTTTCAGCAGATCGCCTCGACACCTTTCAGTTACCTCATTCAAATTATATAGATTATAGAAGCGTTGAAAAAATAAAGCGAGCTATCTGTATTGAAGCGTATAGCAACTTTTGTAAGGGAAGCTTTACGGCCCTCAATTATGAGTTCAATGCCTTTTGCAGGAAAAAAGCATATTGGCTGGACGACTTTGCACTATTTGTAACACTAAAGCGCCACTTCAAAGGTCAACCCTGGTACAAATGGCCTGAGAACTACAGAAAACGAAATGCAGATGCACTTGAAAAATTTGCCAGCCATCATCAAGATAGCATCCGCAGAGTAAAATGGCTGCAATTCATCATAAATAAGCAATGGAAAACTGTACGGTCTTATGCTAATAGAAAAGGAATCAGGATATTCGGAGACCTTCCTTTTTATGTAAGCTACGATTCGGTTGATGTATGGGCGAATCCTGAAATGTTTTGCCTGGATGAAAATGGCAACATGACAGGCGTAGCCGGTGTCCCTCCAGACTACTTTAGTAAAACAGGTCAGCTCTGGAATATGCCTACCTATAATTGGGGGAGACTAAAGGAAGACAACTATAAATGGTGGCTAGATAGAATAAGGAAAAACTTAGACCTATTTGATATTATACGCCTGGATCATTTCAGAGCGTTCCACGCATATTGGCAAGTACCGGCAGGCAAAAAAACAGCTGAGAACGGAAATTGGCTTCCTGGGCCCGGCAAGTATTTTTTTGAAATGGTACAAAAGGAATTTGGCGAACTACCTTTTATAGCTGAAGACCTTGGCGATTATATGGAAGACGTATATCGTTTT
>JBQCEX010000391.1:0-3068 GCA_051959855.1 Flavipsychrobacter sp.
TAAAGCCACAGGTATTCACCACTACTATATTGTGGTCTAGCTTAGCCTGCTCATGTACCACGTTTATCCCGTTGGCATTCAGCTGACCGCTCAATACTTCACTATCCACCATGTTCTTGGAGCATCCAAGTGTTATGATGTTTACCTTATCTTTCTTTAATTTCTTTGTTTTCACTAATCAAAAAATTTCAAAAAACACATTCACTATTATCGTTCACTCAATTATTTCTTTCTGAAGAATATTCTCACAGGCACTCCTGTAAAGTTGAAATGACTGCGCAACTTATTTTCCAGGAATTGTTTGTAAGGTCCCTTTATTGCGTCTGGATGGTTGGCAAAGAATGCAAATGAGGGATTATGAGTAGGTAGCTGCGTTACAAACTTTATTTTCACTGCATGTCCTCGCGACATAGGCGGCTGATAGCGCTCTATCTCTGGCAATAATGTATCGTTCAGCTGTGACGTAGGTATTTTTCGTTTGTGGTTTTCAAATACCTCCAGCCCTTTCTCCATAGCCTGGAAAATACGGGTCTTTTCTTTGGCAGATACAAATACGACAGGCACATCTGAGAAAGGAGCAATCTTTTCTTTCAATTCTTTCTCAAAGTCACGGGCTGTATTGGTTACTTTCTCCACCTTATCCCATTTATTCACCAGTATCACTATGCCCTTTCCTTTCCTGGCTGCCAGGCTAAATATGTTTACATCCTGCGAGGTTAGTCCGTTTTCTGCATCTACCACTATAAAGCATACATCAGCCTCGTCCATCGCACGTATGGCGCGTATTACTGAATAAAACTCCAGGTCCTCATGCACGTTCTTTTTCTTCCTCAGCCCGGCAGTATCTATTAGTACGAATTCCTTACCAAATAGTTTGTAATGCGTATGTATCGTATCACGCGTAGTGCCAGGAATATCAGAAACTATAGTTCTTTCCTGGCCAATTAATGCGTTCAGCAAGGTAGACTTACCCGCATTAGGCTGACCTATGATGGCAAACTTGGGCACGCCATTGTCCTCTTTATCAAAATCTGTTTTATCCTCGTCCGGTATATGCACAGTTACCTCGTCCAGCATTTCACCGGTGCCTGAGCCTGATATTGAAGAAAGAAAAAATAGTTTTTCAAACCCCATTGCATAGAATTCAGTGGCTTCCAGTGCGCGTTCTGCATTATCTACTTTGTTTACTACCAGCAGTACAGGTTTGGTAGAGCGTCGCAGCACATCAGCCATCTCTTCATCCTGCATAGTGATACCTGTTGCAGCATCCACCACAAATAGCAGCAGGTGTGCTTCATCCATAGCTATTTCTACCTGCTTACGGATCTCCCGTTCAAAAACATCTTCTGAATTTGCAACAAATCCGCCGGTATCTATTACATTAAAACTTTTCCCATTCCATTCGGAAATTCCGTATTGTCTGTCACGTGTTACACCGCTAAAGTCATCTACTATGGCTTTACGCTGTTCCAGTAATCGATTAAATAAAGTTGATTTCCCTACGTTTGGCCTTCCTACAATTGCTACCGTAAAACCCGGCATATCTATTATTCTGTTTGGTAATTTGAACGGCAAAGGTACTTTTAAAATAGCAGTTTTTCGCGTTTATATAGCTATTTACATAAATATTTAGATTGTTATGACATAATACCAATCTTTAGCGGAAATGTTTTTTTATTGTCATAACTGATAGTTAAATCCTATACCGCCCTTTTATTTATCCCATTTCTTCTACCTTAGCTGTACATTTTCAATTCTACTTTTAATGAAAAAACAACTTTACCTGCTCCTCGCAGTTATCCTGCTATCCATTACAGCTAAAGCTGGCCCTGGTGATACTACATGGGTTCAGGCACAAAACATTGTGCAATTTACTCATCCGGGTATCTACGATATAACGGCTGTATTTCCGAATGGGACAAAGACCTATAGAAAGGTGCTAATGATTTTTACTTTAGCGGAATATAATTGTCCGGCTGGGTCTACTTATTGTCATCAGTGGGATTATACTGTTCAGAATTACCTGATGACCAAAGGTGGCGATACGCTTGAGCTAAGCCGCTTTATCACCCCCTATTCCGGTACCAGCACCAGGTTTCCCAACACCTGGCAAAATCACTACATATTTGATGTAACTGATTTTTACCCTTTATTAAAAGACACGGCTGCTATAAGGATTAATTATGAAGGCTACTCTTATGGCTTTACCGGCGATATCAAATTTGCGTTTATAGAAGGTACACCTGACAGAAATGTTACAGGGCTCCAAAAGATATACGATGGATATTTTGGTTATGGTAATGCTACTGACCCCATAAATAACCACTTACCTAAAGTAGGTTTAAATATCCCGACAGGTACTAAAAGCGCCGATATGCGTTTCATTGTATCCGGTCATGGCAGTGATGCCAATGGTTGCTGCGAGTTCATGTCGCATTACTATGATGTTTACCTGAATGGTTCAGCTGTTGCACATAGAGATATTTGGCGCTCGGATTGTGGTATGAATGAAATATATCCGCAAACCGGCACATGGATATATGAAAGGGCCAACTGGTGTCCCGGCGACATCGTAGTGCCCATCTACCATGACTTGCCTGGTGTTACTGCCGGCGGAACGGATAGTCTCCAAATAAAGTATGAAAGTTATTCAGTTGCATCTCCTTCCGGCGGTTACGCAACTGAGGCAATCGTTTTTTATCACCAGGATTTCAATAAAACCTTAGACGCCTCTTTGGACGATATCATCGCTCCTACCGGCTATGAAGGCTATTTCAGAGAAAATCCCATAGTTGATTTTCCGGTAGTAATGATTAAGAATACAGGTAGCACTACCATCACATCAATGGCCATACAATATGGTGTGCAGGATTCAACGATGCTTACTTACAATTGGACCGGCTCATTAGCGCCGCTGCAGGATACTCAAATAGTGTTGCCACATCTGGAAACATTACGCAGCATAGCAGGCAATGGTAGCACTTATACCTTTACAGCGAAAATTACCAGTGTAAATGGAACTGCTGATAATGATGCTACAAATGACGCAATGAGTACAACATTTACCA
>JBQCEX010000392.1:0-2107 GCA_051959855.1 Flavipsychrobacter sp.
AGCGCAACGCGCTGCTGCAGCAATTAATACCACTTACAATGATACAATAACACTTAACCCCGGTAGTTACCGACTGGTAGTGTCAGACTCTGGTTGCGATGGACTAAATTGGTGGGCATATACAGGTAGCTCTTATGACCCAGGTATAGGCAGCCTGAAGGTGACGCCGGCTACTTCAATAGTTCAGAAGCCATTGAAGGGCTATTTCTCCGGCGACTTCGGTTGTGGTTTTACGCAGGCTTTTGCGGTAGCTGGTCCTTTGGGCGTCACTGAGGTTGTAGCTAATAATAATCTTTCAATCCAGGCTTATCCTAATCCTGCCCAAAACGATCTGACAGTATCCATCAATGGTGCTCAGACGGTAAAAGGAACTTTACGTGTTATTGACGCGTTGGGTAGGGTAGTATTAGAAAGAGAATGTACAGAAGCGCAGCAAAGAATAAATACAGGCAATTTTGCTAACGGACTTTACACTATCGACTATGTAGATAGCATGAATCCTGATGCAAAGCTTATTACGCGCGTGCTTATAGCCAGGTAATATTGATTTATATTATTTAAAACAAGGTTGCTCAAAATGAGCAACCTTATTTTTTATCAATCAGTTCAACTCTTTAGTATTTTTACGACATATTTAGCACTATATGCACGACAGGATAGAACGACTCAAAGCATTTTTAAAGGATTCGCCTAATGATTCCTTTCTTAGGCATGCGCTGGCACTGGAATACATCAAGATTGGAAATGAAGCAGGTGCAAAGCAAATGTTCGAAAATAATCTTGCTGCCGACGAAGCATATGTCGCTACCTATTATCACCTGGGTAAATTACTTGAAAGAATAGGTGCACAACAGGATGCTATTACTATATACGAAAAAGGAATGCAGGTAGCCAAAACAGCCGGCGATATGCATAGCTACAACGAATTGCAGGCTGCTTACGAAGATCTTGTTTATTGATATGGACCTTTTAACCGCATTTCAACATAATTGGGCACATAAAAAGTTTGCTTCTATCGAGCATACGGTGCTGCTGGCAGTCAGCGGTGGTCAGGACTCAATGGTAATGGCTGACTTATTTCATAAAAGCAGCATCAATTTTGCCATTGCGCACTGTAATTTCCAATTGCGTGGCGAAGATGCTGACCTGGATGAACAATTAGTACTTAATTGGTGTAAGGAACGGAACATTACTTGCCACAACATTCGGTTTGAAACAAAGCAGAAAAAGGAAGAATGGAAAAAAGGCACACAGGAAACCGCTCGCATTCTCCGCTATGAATGGCTGGACCAAATATGCAGGGAGTATAGTTACAGTAATATTGTAACCGCTCACCATGCCAATGATAATGTAGAAACTCTTATGATAAATCTTTTTAAAGGCACTGGTATCAGCGGGCTACACGCTATTCCCGAGCGCAATGGAAAGATCGTGCGTCCATTATTATTTGCAACAAAAGAAGATCTGCAGGAGTATGGCACGCAAAATAATGTTCCTTATCGTGAAGATGTATCCAATGCCACAGATGCATACTTGCGCAATGCGGTAAGACATCATATCATTCCTACTGTTGATAAATGGTTCCCGAACGCAGTGGAGCGTATTAATGAAAGTATCACGCGCTTCACACAGGCTGAGGTATTATATAAACGGGCAGTAGAGCAGGAGCGTAAAAAGCTAATGGAGCAACGCGGCCAGGATTTTTACATACCTGTAAAAAAGTTACAGAAACACGAGCCTTTGGAAACGCTTTGTTATGAGCTGTTTTATCCGTTTGGCTTCACTGCTGCCCAGGTGCCCCATATACTCGAGCTGCTGAATGCTGAAACAGGCCATTACATTAGTTCTGCAACCCACCGCATCATTCGCAACAGGGACTTTCTTATTGTTACCACAATTCCTGCTGATACGGCTGATATGATATTGGTGGAAGCTGTGCCTTGTATTATTCATGCCGGTAGATATGAGTTCTCTTTCTCTGCGGAGGATAAGCCAAATGAAATAAAGTCTGACCCGTCAATAGCCTACATCGATGCTGCCCAGGTAGATTTTCCACTCATTTTACGCAAATGGCGTCTTGGTGATTACTTCTATCCTTTAGGCATGG
>JBQCEX010000393.1:0-10635 GCA_051959855.1 Flavipsychrobacter sp.
GGAGTAATATTGCGTGAATAGTAAATGCCGGGGAAGCCCAGGCTATGATCGAAACGCTCGCCACCCTTGCCCCATGTGCCGGGCTTAACAGGGCCGGCAAATAGAGACCAATCGCGGGTGGAGTGGCAATCCATACAAACAACAACTGCATTTGCGAGATATTTACCACGCTCCACACGTTCGGGCGTGATCTGCACCTTCATATCCGGAGCCGGGCCAACGTTGGGCAGTGCGGTCTTGGCGTAGACCATCAGTCCTGCAATAACTACAATAATGAGCAAAACAAGGTAGCCAACTACCTTTAAAACTTTTTTCATGTGTGTGCCTATTTATTAATATGTGCGGGAAAGATATAAAAGTTATTTTCACTATTATAACTTTTTTAATAAATAAATCTTAATAAATAGTTTTTTATACGCTATGCAAATATTTGGCTTAGTATTTGTTATAAATTTGACAGCAATCACACAGCCAACTTGCGTAGCAGGATATTAATATCCATTCAACTCTTCGTTGTACTGCTCATTACTGTTATTACCAACGGTAATGATGCAGATTTCTTCCCGTTAATATCCCAATATCATGTACACGCTCAGCAGGCCAGAAATACCTTCCGGCATCAGCGTTTCAGCAGGAAACGACAGCATTCTTTCAGCTTTGTAAAAATTAAAACCCGGTTTAGGGGCAGCGACATCAGCTACCCTGCAAACTTTGGCATCAGGCTATATAAAAATTTATACACGGAGCATAGCTTCACGTTCCCACGCGTCTCTTTTGTTTACCGATACGTTTCAGAATCTTACAGATTCAGAGGGCCACCTGCTGTGTAATGGCATATAATATTATTGTGTAAGGCTTCTTAACGAGGCAATTATCCATTATTTACTATCGCTTAGTGCAATACGCTGCTGTGTTTAACACAGACTGCATGTACGTGTGCATTAGGGCATGGGATGAACTACAGATATGTAAGCAGAAACCTCTTCAACAAACAAAAAATGAAAAAAGCAAAAGATATAGCTGCACATGCAAAAAGCATGCTGTTGCTACTATGCCTCGTCAGTATGACAGGCTTATACTCCTGCAAAGACAAAAGCAGTGAAACTGCCAGCGCTACACAAAATACAGTGCAGCAGCAAATGACAGATTCGCTGCGGATATACAGCGATACACTACAATCGCAAATGAATGCCTACCGCTACCAGGTGGACCAGCTGAACACGGAAAGGGCAGGACTGGACAGCCTGCTGAAAAGCAAAGATGACGAGCTGGAAAAGCTGAGAAAACAGATGGGGCACTACCGCAGAAGCAACAGGCACCTGGCAGCAAGACTAAAGAAAGCAGAAGCTGAAATAAGAAAGCTGAAACAGGCAAGCGGCTATGATAAAGACCAAATAAGCCTGCTGCGAAATGAAAATGGCGACCTGACACAACAAAGAGATTCGGTAACGAGGGCTTATTTCTCACTGAAACAACTGGCATCTGTACTGCACGCATCTAACATACGCATGGAGGCCTTACACACCAGGCACCATGGCAAAAAAGAAAAGAATACGAAGCGTGCAAGAAAGACAGATATGCTGCGGGTGTACTTTGACATAGATGAAAACAGGATAGCTTAAAGCGGTGAAAAAGACCTGTACCTGGTGATAACAGAGCCTGACGGACAGATACTACCATCGGCCAGCCAACAGACTATGACCAGCAGCGATGGCAGAACAATAAGCTACAGCATACTGAAGCAAATATCATTGACCAAAGGTGAACCAGTGAAGGACCTGCATGCAGACTGGCACCAAACAACTAAGTACGCAAAAGGTACCTACCAAATAGCTATATACAACGGTGGCTATGTAATAGGCAGCGGGCGCGTATCGCTTAAATAAACACACCCTAACCTGCCCCTACAATGCCATGTTGTTTGAAGATAACATGGCATTTTTTTATTTCATGAAAGCGTCTTAGCTTTGTGATATCATTTTGATATCATAATAAATAAAACCATGGAAAAGATAATAAAACCAGTAAATGGATTTCTTGCCTTACTTTTTTCAGTAGTATGTATTGGCTGCGCCATTTATTTCCTGACCCAAACAAATGCCAATCCTATGATGGGATTGCCTGGCGCCCTATTGTTTGTAGCAGCAGGGCTGATATGGAAGGGCATAACGGTAGTGCAGCCCAACCATGCACGTGTACTGAACTTCTTTGGTAAGTATGTGGGTACGGTAAAAGAGAATGGACTGTTCTTTGTGAACCCGCTGTACAGCACCATTAAGATAAGCCAGCGGGCGCAAAACCTGGCCACCCCTACCCTGAAGGTGAACGATAAAATGGGTAACCCTATAGAGATAGCTGCAGTGCTAGTGTGGCAGGTGGCAGATACGTACAAAGCAGCCTATGAAGTGGCAGACTATGTGGCCTATGTGCGCATGCAAAGCGAAGCGGCACTGCGCAATATGGCTATGGGGTTTGCCTACGACAATATAGAAGATGAACACGCCAGCATAACCCTCCGTGACGGCGGCGATAAAGTGCAGGAGCTGCTGCAAAATGAACTGAATGAAAGACTGATCACCGCGGGAATAATAGCCAAGGAAGCACGTATAAGCCACCTGGCATATGCGCAGGAAATAGCCGGTGCAATGCTGCAACGCCAGCAGGCTACTGCTATAGTGGCGGCGCGCTACAAAATAGTAGAGGGCGCTGTAGGCATGGTAGAAATGGCGCTGGAAACGCTGAGCAGTAAAAAAATAGTAGACCTGGACGAAGAAAAGAAAGCTACCATGGTAAGTAACCTGCTGGTGGTGCTGTGCGGTGAACGAGGCGCACAGCCGGTGTTGAATACGGGTTCCTTATATCAATAAAGGCAATAAAAAATTAAAAAGCAAAAATTAAAAAACTGTTGGCTGCTAAGAAGACATTCGTATTGCGTGTAGATGAGGACATATTCAAAGCCCTGGAGAAATGGGCTGCGGATGAGTTTCGCAGTGTGAACGGGCAACTGGAATGGATAATAGATAAAGCGCTAAAGGAAGCTAAAAGAAAACCTGTAACGGGTAAGGATAAAGGGGCTCAACCCGACGAAAAACAAATAGACCAATGAAGTACAAATAACAACGGCTGCCGATGGGCAGCCGTTATAGTTATGTGTTGACTCTTGTAATTTAAATTATTCTGCAGATGGTGTTTCCGTAGCTTCAGTTGCATCAGCAGCAGGTGCTTCAGGTGCAGCTGTTTCCTGTACAGGAGCTTCAGCAGCAGGTGCAGCTTTAGGAGCAGCAGCCTTGCTACGACCACGACGTGTTTTCTTAGCAGCGCCGGTCTTAGCTTCTTTATTGTAGATCTCGTTGAAGTCAACCAGCTCAATCATAGCCATATCAGCAGCATCACCCATACGAGTAGGCAGCTTAATGATACGAGTATAACCACCAGGACGGTTAGCTATTTTGTCGCCGATAACTGTGAACAGTTCGGTAACAGCTTGTTTGTCCTGCAGATGGCTGAACACAACACGACGGTTGTGCATGCTATCGTTCTTAGCACGATTGATCAACGGCTCAGCATATACACGCAAAGATTTTGCTTTAGCGAGCGTAGTAACGATGCGCTTGTGCGTGATAAGCTGTGAAGTAAGGTTAGACAGCAATGCTGCGCGATGTGAGGCTGTACGGCCTAAATTTTTGATTTTGTCTCCGTGACGCATGACGTTTAAATTTAGTTTCGCTTTTCAGCGACTTCCCCCGCACCGTGTCAGGAATTACGAGGTACTGTGTTAATAAAAAAGTGAAAAATTAAAATCGGCATCTTCAGGTGTACTAAAGATGCCGACAATGTTTTATTAATCTTCTCCGCGACGGAACTTGCTGATGTCCATACCGAAGTGCAGACCACGTTCGCCAAGTACCTGTTCGATTTCAGACAGAGATTTCTGACCGAAGTTGCGGAATTTCATCAGTTCTTCCTGAGTATATTGAACCAGCTCGCTGAGTGAGTTGATCTTAGCAGCTTTCAGACAGTTGAATGCACGTACTGAAAGTTCAAGATCTTCAAGCGGAGTGTTCAATACTTTGCGCAGCTGCAGTGTTTCTTCATCTACTACAGTTTCTTTTTCTTCGCGCTTAGTATCCAGAGAGATGTTTTCATCTGTGATGATCATCAGGTGCTGGATAAGAATGCGTGAAGCTTCCTTCACTGCTTCTTCAGGATGTATAGTACCATCTGTAGCCACTTCCATGATCAGCTTTTCGAAGTCGGTACGCTGCTCAACGCGGGTATTTTCGATAGTGTACTTTACATTTTTGATAGGAGTGTAAATAGAGTCGATAGCGATGAGGCCCAGAGGAGCGTCTTTAGGACGGTTTTCTTCTGAAGGAACATAACCACGACCTTTACCGATGTGCAGTTCGATCTGGAAAGTAGTACCAGGCTCCATGCTGCAGATAACCAGTTCTGGGTTCATTACCTGAAAGTTAGGCAGTGCTTCGCCTATCATGCCGGCAGTGAAAGTTTCTTTACCTTTTATAGTAAGTTCTACCTTGTCACCAGTAACATCGTTTTCACCTATTCTTTTCAGGCGTACCTGCTTTAAGTTAAGGATGATCTCAGTTACATCTTCCAACACACCTTTAATAGTTGCAAATTCATGATCTGCACCAGCTATTTTGATAGCAGTGATCGCATAGCCTTCCAGTGAAGAAAGCAATACGCGGCGCAGTGCATTACCAATGGTAACACCGAAGCCGGGCTCCAGAGGACGGAATTCGAAAAGAGCTTCAAAATCGTTGGCTTTCTGAAGAGCTATCTTATCCGGTTTTTGGAAATTCAATATAGCCATATTGAGGTTTTTGAATTTTACTTAGTTATTTAAACTTTAGATCGACTTTTTTATTTTATCTGCTTTCTGAAAGAAGACATAAATATAACAATAAAAGCCTATCAAAAAACTGGGAAAGCGTCCCGTTGCAGGGACGCTCCATTTTATTACTTAGAGTACAATTCCACTATCAATTGTTCCTTGATATTTTCCGGAACGTTCTCACGCTCTGGGTGGGTTATGTATGTACCTTTTAATTCTTTTTCGTTCCAGTCAACCCAGTTGATCTTCTGGTTCTTGCCGCGTACCATGCTGGTAACTGCAGTGTTCACCTTGCTCTTTGGCTTCAGTTCTACTATATCACCAGGTTTCAGGCTATAAGATGGGATGTTTACCACTTCACCGTTCACCATAACGTGCTTGTGAGAAACCAGCTGACGAGCTGCAGGACGTGTAGGAGCAATACCCATACGGTAAACTGCGTTATCCAAACGAGCTTCAAGCAGCTTGATCAGGTTTTCACCGGTAGCGCCTTTCAGGCGAGAAGCTTCAACGTATGTATTGCGGAATTGTTTTTCCAGCAAGCCATAAGTGTATTTAGCTTTTTGTTTTTCCTTTAACTGCACAGCGTATTCGCTAGGAGTTTTACGCTTGCGGGTAGGGCCATGCTGACCCGGAGGATTACTATTCTTAGAAAGGCTTTTGCCTGAGCCAAGGATAGGTTCGCCGAAAATACGGCAGATTCTGTTTTTTGGTCCTGTATAACGTGCCATGACGATTTTTGTTTAACTGCCCCGTCTCATTTAAAAATCGTAAAAGCCGATCCGGAACAGTATATAATGAATAAAAAATGAATACTGAAAATTAAACTCTGCGTTTTTTAGCAGGACGACAACCGTTGTGCGGTAAAGGAGTAACGTCTTTGATAGATGTTACTTCGATGCCGTTGTTAGACAGAGAGCGGATAGCGCCTTCGCGACCAGAACCCGGACCTTTAACGTAAACGTCTGCTTTTTTCATACCAGCATCTGAAGCTACTTTAGCACATTCCTGAGCTGCCATCTGGGCTGCATACGGAGTGTTTTTCTTAGAGCCACGGAAACCCATCTTACCAGCAGAAGACCAGGAGATAACCTGACCAGACTTGTTGGTGATGCTGATGATAATGTTATTGAAAGTGGCATTGATATGCACATCTCCGTGTGCATCCACCTTCACTACGCGCTTTTTAGCAGCGGCTTTAGCTGAACCTTGTTGTTGGGCTTTTGCCATTTTGTTTTTAAAATAAGGTAGTCAAACAATAAATAAGTTGGCGATTGCCAACCCCGAGCCACTCCTCCACGCTGCACCTCAGCGGATCCGGCAGTGGCTCTAATTTTACTTCTTAGGTGCTTTCTTCTTACCTGCAACTGTACGACGCTTACCTTTACGGGTACGGCTATTAGTACGAGTACGCTGACCGCGTAAAGGAAGACCTTTACGGTGGCGCACGCCGCGATAACAAGCGATATCCATGAGGCGCTTGATGTTCATTTGCACTTCAGAACGCAACTGACCTTCTACTTTGAATTCAGACGTGATGATGTTACGGATAGCATTCAGGTCCTCATCATTCCAGTCTGCAGCTTTTTTATCGTAATTGATACCAGCTTTGTCTAGAATGTACTGAGCGGTGCTACGGCCAATACCGTAGATGTAAGTGAGCGCTATCTCACCACGTTTGTTCTTTGGAAGATCAATACCAGCTATACGAGCCATTAATATTGAATATTTAGATTTAAGTAATTAAATTATCCTTGTCTTTGTTTAAAGCGCGGATTCTTTTTGTTTATGATGTACAGTTTACCCTTGCGGCGTACAATCTTGCAATCGGCACTGCGCTTTTTTATTGCTGCTCTAACCTTCATGACTGGTTAATTTATGTTGTTTTATTTATAACGATATATAATGCGGCCGCGACTTAAATCGTACGGGCTCATTTCTACTCCTACTTTATCACCAGGGAGGATGCGGATGTAGTGCATGCGCATTTTACCTGATATTGTGGCCAATATTTCGTGTCCGTTTTCGAGGCGAACGCGGAACATGGCGTTTGACAGAGCTTCAATGATTGTTCCGTCCTGTTTGATTAAAGACTGTTTAGCCATATTTAAAAAGGACTGCAAAGGTAATGAAAAACTTTTTATTTATTAAAAAATTTAACGGAAATGTTATAGCAGACCTGGAATAGCACTCAAAGCAGTAAAAATGCTGCTTTATAAGCCTATAATATATAAAGGCGTGCATTAGGGCACGCCTTTATATTAATAAATTATTAACTACTTAAACCAATTCAGCTGCGGTAAGCGTTTTGGCCCATGCCAGTAAAGACGGGTATTGCTCGTCAATGAGGTCATGAGGCAACATAAAAGGCTCGTGCTTAGTGGTTAAAAATACCGTGTGCATAGCCAGGCGCTTACCAAATTCCATATCGGTAACGCTATTGCCTACTATAATGCTCCGCTTAAAATCAATTTCAGGAAAATCCTGTTTGGCCTGCATGGCCATGCCTACATTAGGCTTGCGGTTGTGGTCTTCGTCTGAAACCGCAGTGCAGCAGTATATCTTATCGATACGGCCGCCGGCATCTAGTACAGACTGGGCCATGTGGTTATTAATATCCTTTAGCACATCAAAAGTCATAATACCACGGCCTACACCGCGCTGATTGCTAACTACAACAATGTTTCCGAATATCTCTGATAAAGAATGCAAGGCCTGCAGCGCTCCGTCACAAAATTGAAACTCGTCCCAGCTTGTTACGTAAGACCCTACTGTTTCCACATTAATAACTCCATCACGATCCAGGAATAACGTCCAGTTTTTGTCTACTTGTCCACCAATATTAAAGGGGTTCATGTCCATTAAAATTTTAAAATAGTTGTTCTTCTACCAATTGGCATATTGCATGTCCAATAGTGATATGGGATTCCTGTATTCGTGGCGTATCGGTACTAGGTACATTAATCAAGTAATCACATAAGGTTTTCATTTTGCCTCCGGTCTCTCCTGTAAAACATGCAGTAATCATACCAATTTCTTTAGCCTGCTCTAAAGCTTTGATAATATTAACAGAATTGCCAGATGTGCTGAGACCTATGAGTACGTCACCCGGCTTTCCCATTCCTTTTACTATTCTACTATAGACAACATCATAACCATAATCGTTGGCTACTGCTGTTATATACGAAGTATTGCAATGTAAGGCTTCTGAAGGCAGGGGATTTCTGTCGGTGTAAAAGCGGCCGCTAAATTCGGCAGCTATATGCTGGGCATCAGCAGCGCTTCCTCCATTACCACACAGCAATACTTTATTACCGTTTTGAAAAGCAATTACAATGGCATTTACCAATTGTTCTACCCTTTCAAGTAAAGACGTATCATTCAGTACTTTTTCCTTGGTGTCAATAGAGGACTGTAATATATTTTTTATTTTTTGCTGCATATGTATAGATTCTCAAAAATACAAAGCGTGCGCTATAAACGCACGCTTTAAAAACGTTTTTTATCCACCGTATATTGTGTATAAATGCTTAAATGACAAGCATTGCATCACCATAGCTAAAGAAACGGTATTTTTCTTTAATAGCTGTGTTATAAGCCTCCATAGTCAAATCATAGCCTGCAAATGCACAAACCATAATAAGTAAACTTGTCTTCGGCAAGTGGAAGTTAGTTATTAGTGAATTAGCTATAGAAAAATCGTATGGCGGGTGAATGAACAGGTTAGTCCAGCCTTCTTCAGGTTTTAATAGTCCCTGAGCGGTAACTGAACTTTCAATGGCACGCATTGTAGTAGTACCTACAGAACATATATTACGACTCTCTGCTTTAGCTTTATTTACAATATGAGCCGCATATTCATCTACTTTGAAGTATTCAGCATCCATCTTGTGTTTGGAAAGATCTTCCACTTCTATGGGACGGAAAGTACCTAAGCCAGTATGCAGTGTAACCTCTGCAAATTTAACACCTATGATCTCGAGGCGTTTAATTAATTCACGGCTAAAGTGCAGACCGGCAGTTGGAGCTGCTACGGCACCTTCATATTTGGCATATACTGTCTGGTAGCGTTCTTTATCTTCTTCTTCCGGCTTCCGCTTAATATATTTTGGCAGCGGTGTTTCGCCTAAAGTTTCGAGCATTGCTTTAAAAGCAGCGTCATCACCGTCGAACAGGAAACGGATGGTACGGCCGCGGGAAGTGGTATTATCTATTACTTCTGCCACCAGCTCATCATTATCACCAAAGTACAGCTTGTTACCAACGCGTATTTTACGGGCAGGATCAACTATAACGTCCCACAGGCGGTTAGGCTTATTCAGTTCACGCAGCAGGAAAACTTCGATCTTAGCACCTGTTTTTTCCTTGCGGCCGTAAAGACGGGCAGGGAACACCTTGGTGTTGTTCACTATCATTACATCCTTATCATGATAATAACCAAGAACGTCTTTGAAAGTCTTATGTTCAATCTTGCCGGAATCCCTATGGACCACCATCAATCGGCTTTCTTCGCGTGTTTTAGCAGGATGTTGGGCAATGAGATTTAACGGTAAGTCGAATTTGAACTGCGACAACTTCATATTTGGAAGCGATGTTTAAAAGTGTGCAAAGTTAAGACAAAATAATTTACTAAGGTACGGAATAAAAACGCTCCCACACATAACAAAAACTAGATTATATTTATTGCTTTGACTTCATACTGTAAGATGCCCGCGCAAGATTTACCTTTATGGCTTAATTTAAAAACAAGTGCATGGGCATTGCAGACAAACTATTTAAAATGAAACAGGAGGCATCAGCAGCAAATCTGAAAGCTGGAGAGGAGTTTTTGGCAGCAAACAAGCAAAGGCCGGGCGTTGTAGAACTACCTAGTGGCCTGCAGTATGAAGTATTAACAGAGGGTAGCGGCGAAAAGCCAACGGCTTTTAATAATGTGACGTGTCACTATCATGGTACGCTGATAGACGGTACCGTATTCGATAGCTCTGTAAAAAGAGGGCAGCCGGCAACCTTTCCATTAAACATGGTAATAAAGGGCTGGACAGAAGGGCTACAGCTAATGCCGGTAGGCAGCAAATGGAGATTCTTTATTCCTCCGCAACTGGCATATGGCGATCGCCAGGTTAGCGCACAAATAGGCCCTAATAGCACATTGATATTTGACGTAGAGTTACTAGGGATTAATTAGTAATTTCAGAATGATATTATGAAAGGCTGCCGATGGCAGCCTTTTTTTTGATCAACAATTTCAAATACTTATTAGTTTTATAACAAACATCGGCAGTTATGAATACAGAGAACGGATCACAGAGCGATAAAGAATTGAGCGGCCTGATAAATGACAAGAAAAAGCCGAAGGTTAACATTTATTGGATACTCGCGTTGCTGCTAATAAGTATCTTATGTATACCTGCTGTAGGCTGGCTGGGCAGAATATTTAAAGGGGCAGCAGGCACGCTAAATACCATTGCACTGCCTATCCTGACATTAGTGGTCATTGCATTGTTTGTGATACTTGTACTGCGCTTGTTCAAACGACTGATAGCATAGCTAAATAAATGTTATAGTACATCATTTCTTTTTCCATGCTATAATCTTTTTATAACTTTCTATGGCATGGAAATAAAAACTACCAAACTTTCCATATTTGATGGTCTGGAACTAAAGGAAGCAACTTTTAAGAAGCAATGCTTTCCCAGCCATTTTCATGACAGCTACAGCGTAGGTATTATAGAGCATGGGATAGAACGCCTTGCTTATGATAATAAAGAAATACT
>JBQCEX010000394.1:0-5135 GCA_051959855.1 Flavipsychrobacter sp.
ATATACGGTTCATTCTGTACTGAATGGCTGCCAGTCGACATCGCCTGCTACCGTAAACGTATATGTTAAGTGGACACCGGGTACTCCTACGCTTACTACCAACTCTCCGGTTTGCGCTGGTATGGGTTATAATCCTAACTACCTTATTCTGAACGTATCAGATACCAGTTCGGGTGTTACTTATACCTGGTCTGGTCCTAATGCATTTTCCGTTATAGATGATCCTGCCACCACGCAGACCATTACCAATCCTCCTGCACTTGATGCAGGTGACTACACTGTTTATGCTACCCTGAATGGCTGTATCTCTGCATTTACTACTTCTACAGTAACAATTAAACCTACTCCTGCTCCTCCTGCCGTCAGCCCTAATAAGTTTGTTTATTGCCAGTTCGATCGTGCAACAGTACTTACAGCCACCGGCGATAGTTTGCGTTGGTATTCATTGCCTACTGGCGGTGTAAGTGCAACATCTGTTATTCCACAGGATTCTATTGCCGGTTTATATATCTATTACGCAACGCAAACAATTAGTGGATGTCAAAGTCAACCGGCATCAGATACGGTATTGGTGAAAACTAAACCATTCCCGCCTGCTGCACCTTCCGGCTTCACATATTGCCAGGGGGATAATGCTAGTCCTATAGCTGCAATAGGTGTCAACCTGCTGTGGTACACTTCATCTACCGGTGGCACTGGCAGCCCTGTTACGCCTACACCATCTACTGCCACACCTGGTACATTTGACTATTATGTTACCCAGACAGTAAATGGTTGTGAAAGTGACAGAACGCATGTAGTAATTACCGTTAAACCAAAACCCAACCCACCGTCAGTAACCAACCCTGTTGTTTTCTGCCAGGGCGATGTGGCCACTCCATTAACGGCCGGTGGTGTTAACCTGCTGTGGTACAATGTGTCTTCCGGCGGTATAGGTTCTCCAATAGCACCTACGCCTGTCACCTCCTATCCGGACTCTGCTTACTATTACGTTACCCAAACAGTGAATGGTTGCCAGAGTGATAGGGCAGAGATAGACGTATACACTTATTACAAGCCAAATGCAGTAATAGTGGGCAGCGCTCCTTATGTATGCCAGTATGATACTTTAAGCTTCAGCTACTATGGTAACGGTACCACCGATGCTGCCTACAACTGGACCATGCCTAAAGGTGCAAGCATTATTGGTGGCTATGGCCAGGGCCCGGTAGTTGCCCGCTTCGATTCAGCAGGTAAGTATAAAGTACTGCTGCAGGTAGATAATCATGGCTGCAAGAGCCCGCTTACAGCCTATACGGTAGATGTAAGGCTGGCACCGATAGTACCTGTGGTTATGAGCAACCAGGTATGCCAGGGAGATTTGGTAAATGTGTCCACCGGCACTCCAAATGAAACGATAGATAACTATAATTGGGATTTTGCAGGGGCACAGGTAGTATATGGCGCTACAGGTGCAGGTCCTTATGGCATCAGGTTCGATAACCAGGGTATGTATGTGGTAAAGCTGATAGCGACCTCCAGCCAGTGTCCATCAGCACCTATACTGGACACCGTATATGTACATCCATTGGGTGATGCACATATACAATCAGCCAGCAGCACCAATATCTGCTCAGGTGACAGTGTACACTTCACGGCTGAAAGCTACAATCCTTCCTATCTGTACCAATGGCTGCCTACCTCATACTTCCAGAATATTACCAACATGGGAGACGTATATGGCTACATTGACCGTACAGGCTTCATAAAGCTGAAGGTAACAACAGAATATGGCTGTACATCAGAGGACAGCATACAGATACTGGCGCAGGCATGTTGCGATATGTTCTTCCCTAATGCCTTTACACCAAATGGTGATGGTAAGAACGATGTTTTCCGCCCTGTATCCAATGGTCGTCAGCAGATTAAAGATTTCAGAGTGGTGAACCGTTGGGGACAAACTATCTTTGAATCGGTTAATCAATATGCTGGTTGGGATGGTAAGTTAGGTGGTGTTCCACAGGATATGGGTACCTACTACTATTATATCAAGTACATCTGCGCCAATGGTAAAACCTACCAGCAGAAAGGAGAGATATTACTAGTAAGATAAAGGCTACGATATATACTAAGACGGGCTGCCATTTGGCAGCCCGTCTTAGTTATTTTGAAGAGAAGACTAATAATACTTACCTGTTTCCAGGTATTCTGTTACATATTCTTTTACGCCATTTTCCAGTGTGTGAAAAGGCTCTTTATAGCCTGCTGCATGTATCTTATTCATATCAGCTTCTGTGAAATACTGGTATTTATCCCTTATGTCAAGCGGGGTATCTATATATACAATATTTTCAGGTAATTGCAGCGTATTGAAGATTGCTTTTACCAGGTCTTTAAAGGTCCTTGCATGCCCTGTCCCTGCATTATAAAGACCATTTTTGGGGTGATTTTGCATCAGCCATACGCATATTTTCACTATGTCTTCAACATAAATGAAATCACGTATCTGCTCCCCGTCTTTATATTGCGGATTGTGAGAGCGGAATAATTTTACTTCGCCTGTCTTCTTAATTTGATTATACGCATGAAATATCACAGATGCCATTCTGCCTTTGTGATATTCATTTGGTCCGTAAACATTAAAGAATTTCACGCCAGCCCAGAAAGGAGGCATTTTCTTTTGCTCCAGGGCCCATATGTCAAAATCATTTTTTGACTGTCCATATGGATTCAAAGGCTGTAAGCGGCTTACAATATCATGCGAATCTTTGTAACCTGATTCTCCATTGCCATAGGTGGCAGCAGACGATGCATAAACAAGGGGAATATTATTTTCAGTACACAGTGCCCACATCTCTTTAGAATAATCCAGGTTCCACTTTTTATGAACATTGTAGTCCATTTCAGTGGTATCGGTACGGGCACCTAAATGAAAAATGTGTTGTATACCGCCTTTATGACTTTTATACCAGTCAAAAAATTGTTCCCTATGAACCTTATGTAAATACTTTTTGCCCTTCAGGTTGGGTGTCTTGCTTTCTATGGAAAAATCATCTACAAGCACAAGGTTATTATACCCTGCCTTATTTAGGTACCCCGCAAGATAGCTGCCGATAAAACCGGCAGCGCCTGTTATGGCTATTGTATCATTAGTTTGCATTGTGCTGGCCCTTATGTGCAGTGTCGGCCGCAGGTATAGCCTGTGCTGCAGAGTCTGCAGCCGCCTTTTCAGGTTGTTCTGCTTTTTCAGCAGCAGCGTCATTGGTGGCCGACTCTTTTACCATTTCAGTACTGTGGGTGTCCTTTTTGCCCTCAGTTTCCTCACTGTTGCCCATCACATTTACGAAGTTTATAGCCGCAATAAACAAGGCTACTAAAATTATTACAACCCAGAAAGATGAGTTAAATGAAATTTTTGATTTTGGCTCTGTGCCGTGTTCTTCGTGCGCTGAATGATGATGTGTATCGTGTGACATGTATGAGATTTAATTTACGACAGCGCAAAAGTAATTTTTTAACGCCATTTATCTAAGCATTCTTGGTAAAAATCTTGGGCCCGTCTGGCTTCTTTACTTTTTGGGGGCTGGTGGTTCCATTACAGTGCCACAATGCTTGCAGGTACGCTTGTCTACATCTGAATAAAAGCGTTCCATAACAGGTGGCAGTTGGGCAACAAGGTCTGTCACTTTCAAATATTCTTCATATAGCTTCTCGTGGCAGTTCTCGCAAAACCACATAAATCCGTCAATTTCACTTTCTTCCCTTACCTTCTCTATCACTAGTCCTACTGTATTAGCACCACGCTGAGGGGAATGAGGTGTCTTCGCCGGTAATAGAAATATTTCCCCTTGTTTTATTGGTATATCTACAATTTTACCATCTTCCTGTATACGTACCACAATATCTCCTTCCAGTTGATAAAAAAGCTCTTCGCTTTCGTTGTAGTGAAAATCTTTGCGACTGTTTGGTCCGCCTACTACCATTACCACAAAATCTCCTGTATTCTTATACATTACCTGGTTTCCTACCGGGGGCTTAAGTAAGTGGCGATGCTCTTCTATCCACTGATGTACGTTAAAAGGACGTGTAACAGCCATGGTTCTTTATTTAACTGTATGATTTATTTTGATTTACTTATTCTTTAATACTTTCATTTTTACTGTTTCGATACGTGTATCGCTAACCAGTAATACGTCAAATTCATAGTCGTCTATAAAAATGCGTTCTTTTATTTTAGGAATGGTCTCATGTTGTGTAATAATATAGCCGGAGAGCGTTTCAGATTCATCTGTAGGAAAATCAAAGCCATACTTCTCATTCAGATAATCCAGTTCCAGTCTGCCGGAGAGTATATATTCATTTTCAGCTATTTGCTTTTCTACATATTCTTCTACGTCATATTCGTCGTTAATGTCGCCAAATATTTCTTCTAGTACATCCTCCATGGTTACAATACCCGCAGTGCCGCCAAACTCGTCAATAACCCAGGCAATACTTTTTCGTTCCTTGGTAAAGCGGTTCATAAGGTCCACGGCACTCATTGCCTCTGGTACCGCCGTTATAGTGTGCAAAACTTCCTTTATTGCCTTAGGGCGCCTGTTAAGGTCCAGGTGATGCAGATAGCCTACTATGTTGTCAATGCTATCTTCATACACTAAGATTTTTGACAGCTTTGTTTGTATAAACTTCTTCCGCACTTCTGATATCGGAGTATCAACCTCTACGGCTTCTATCTCATTTCTCGGTACCATACATTTACGCACGCGCACATTCACCAAGTAAAGGGCATTTTCAAACAATTCGGTATTCACTTCACTGCTCTCATTTTCGTGTCCATGCAGGCTTTGCTTTACAAATACTTCCAGGTCCACCCGGTTAAACACCTGTTTCTTCTCTTTAATGCGCACATTGAACAGGTACTTCAATATAAACTCCGATATGGAAACAAACAGTTTAGCGAAAGGGTAGAGCAGGTAGTACATGATCAGCATCGGAAAGCTGAAAGCCACCAGCACCCTGTCAGCTTTAGAACGGAAAATTGCTTTAGGTAAGAATTCCGCAAATATTAATATGATAACGGTAGCAAGAAATGTATCTATTAATAAACGTACATATTCCGAGTTGAATGGCCCCGGCAGCATATTGAAGATGGGATC
>JBQCEX010000395.1:0-2340 GCA_051959855.1 Flavipsychrobacter sp.
GGAGGAGCTCTCACACGATTTCCTGTGGCGCATTCACCAGCATGCTCCGGCAAAGGGTATGATCGAAATATTCAACCGCTCTCATTACGAGGATATTCTTGTTACCCGCGTGCACGGCACTATCGACGATGATACCGCTAAAGAACGCATGCATGCTATAAACCATTTTGAGCGGCTGTTGGAAAAACATAATAATACCACCATTCTTAAGTTTTATTTGCATATCTCTCATAAAGAGCAGCACAGCCGCCTGGAAGAGCGTATGGAAAAGCCACAGAAAATGTGGAAATACAATGCCAATGATTTCACAGAATCAAAGCTGTGGAACAGGTACATGGAGTATTATGAAGACGCATTCGAGCACTGCAGCGAGGTTCCCTGGCACATCATACCCGCCGACAAAAATTGGTATAAGTCTTACTTGGTAGCTAAAACACTGAGAGACAAGCTGCAAAGCCTAAAGATGAAATACCCCGGCATGAAGAAATAGTGGATTGTGTTTAATATTTATACTCCCATTTTGCCACAACGCTGCCTAACGAATCAGCACTATTATAAACAGTTTCCTCAGAACCATCATTGCGCTACGTGTATCATTTTCTACAAATGATTCGACAAGTTGAGTTTAGATAACTGGCTAACACGAATATTGTCAAATATTAGCAAGTATAACTGTTAGATTGACACGGATACTTAGGATGTTAGCTGCATCTATCGTATGCAGATTAGGTCTGGCATTATTCTTATTGCATTTATGGTACAGGGATTAAATTATAAGCCCTCACCATTTAGAAAACCCGGCGAACTTTTATACCCTTAATGGAATTTTCCGATGGAATAAAAGGACTTAAAGAATGGCATCAATATCAGCGATACAGGACGATTCTTTTAAGGATATAAAAGGAGACCGGATTTAGAATAGACCAGGTAACAGCATACAAGTAACTAGACATAGATAAGTAAAGCATTTACTTGTCACTTTGAAAACGATTTTTCAGTTGTGTGTGTGATTAATGAATGAAGGTGCCTTATGGGCGCCTTCTTCATTGTGGTTTAGTCTCTTCTTACAGCGCGCTTCTTACTGGCCTTTGTTGCTCGTGGTGATTTGTTCCTGATATATACAAGCTTAATATTGCCCCTGTCCGTCTGGCGCTCATCTATATCAAAGTAACCGGTATGTTTTATCAGCAGGGCAAGCTTCTTAAAGCCATAGTTACGGGGATCAAAGTCGGGCTCTTTCTTTAAGATCAGGTTACCTACTTCCCCAAGGAATGCCCAGCCACCTTCATCTGCCAGATCATTGATGGAGCTGGCTATCAATTTAATAGTTCGCTTATCGAGTTTCCGTTCAGATTCTACTTCGCCGGCTTCTTTTTCGAGAATTTCAATGTAGATGAACTTATCGCATGCTGAAATGAAGGGTAGGGGCGTTTTTCGCTGCCCCATGCCTATTACCTTCATACCTGCCTCACGCAATCTTAAGGCCAATCTCGTAAAATCACTATCGCTGGATATGATACAGAAGCCATCCACTCTGCCACTATATAGTATATCCATAGCGTCAATGATCATGGCTGAGTCAGTGGCATTTTTGCCTGTGGTATAGCTATATTGCTGTATGGGTGTTATCGCGTTTTCCAGCAAAACTGACTTCCAGCCTGATACTGTTGGTTTAGTCCAGTCGCCGTAGATGCGCTTGAAGGTTGGGGTACCATACTTAGCGATCTCTTCCATCATGCCCTTTACGTTGGCATAAGGCACGTTGTCTGCATCTATCAGTACTGCGAATCTTAAGTCGTTATTGTTTTGCATAGCTTGCGGTTGCTATACCAAATATAACATATAATTGAGGGAAGCCTGTTAATCGGCGTGATTATCCAATATCCTGTTGATATTTGGCGGGGTATATGATGAGGACTGGATCAACTCTCCGTTTAGAATCACGGTATCGCCATTACCATCTACATTTGACATATTTGATCTGTGTAATTCATCAAGGCAGGCTTCCAGGTAGTCTTGCAAACCACTTTCACAGGCCAGGCTCACTAAGGAATAAATTGAGTCCGTAATAGAAAGCGCAACCTTATTTACGTCCTTTTCAACCCATGCAGAATGTAAGGTTTCCAGCTCCTGCTTCAATGCTTCCTGACGTGCTTCCCAAAGCTGGGTGGGGGGTAATTTGGGTTTTTCGGGGGTGTTAATTTTATAAGCCTTATTGTAATCTAAAACTTGTTTGATCAGTTTCATTTATCGCGCAATTTTCAGGACGAGACCTGTTAGAGACAATAAAGATAGGTTATAAAAAAAATAAAAGAAATAAATAAAATATATAATTATAAT
>JBQCEX010000396.1:0-5244 GCA_051959855.1 Flavipsychrobacter sp.
AACTGTTTAGATAGAGTAAGCTAATAAGATTGTTATGAAAAATAAAAATGGTTCCCAGATGCATGGCAGTACGGCTCACGGTTCAAGAGTTACTACTGATCACGAAGAAATAAAGCATTGGGTAGAAGAACGCGGAGGTAAGCCATGTGCCGTAAAGAACACCATGGATGGAACCGTTGGGTTGCTGAGAATTGACTTCCCCGGATATAGCGGCGGAGATTCGCTGGTAGAAATTAGCTGGGATGAATTTTTTGATCAGTTCGACAGAAAGCGACTTCAGTTCCTATACCAGGAGGAGACGACATCAGGTGAGCCAAGCAGGTTTAATAAATTTATTTCAGAAGAAAATAAAAAATAGCGCTATGAAACAAGATAATAAAACAAACAGCGAAGCAAATTATAATCCTACTGACAGGAACTTTCAAAGACCCAATGCAGATAACAGCCAGCTAAGCGGTAATATCAATGAAGGTGCGGACAATATAGAAGAAAAAGAAGACACTGATCCGCCGCTTACTGAAGAAGATCTGCAGGAGAACAACCTGACAGACCAGGAAGCTGATAACATTATATGGGATAAACCAAACGAATCGCAAACACAAGGCAGTTAGCAGCTGAAAAATCAATAGAATGAAAAATATTAATTTAGTATTATGAACAGAAGATTTTTCAACGTTGCCGTATTTGCCATTACTACAGTGTTTGGATATACTGCTTGTAGCAAGAGCTCGGACAAATCAGACAATTTGAATCAAGCTGACCAGAATTTCGTTACAATGGCCGCTTACAGCAATATGGACGAAATTGATGAAGGGCAATTAGCTATAGGCAAGGCCAGCGATGCTTCTGTAAAAGCATTCGGACAACAAATGGCTACAGATCATACTACTGCAGAGGAAGAGCTGAGAAATATTGCCATGCAGAACGGAATAGGACTACCAGGCGGGCCGGACTCAACCCACCTGCAAATGAAAGCTCAATTGTCTGGTATGACAGGGCGTATGTTTAATTCAGCATATATACATGGGCAAATTACTGATCACCAAAATACCATTAACCTGTTTCAGACAGAAATAAATTCAGGCAATAATGCAGATATAAAAAACTATGCAATTAAATATCTGCCGAAGATACAGATGCATAAACAAATGGCTGATAGCCTGGTTAGTGCCTTGCATTTTTAAAAGAATAACTGATTTTTAATTTTACTGTGGGGCATAAGCCCCACTTTTGTTTACGGCAAAGAGAATATGTCGTAAATCGCCCGCAAAATTGTCGGGTTTGCACAGCCTGTGGCTTGTTGATAGGGTGTATGTTTGCACTATAATTACTGACAATAAAAACTTAAACAATGGAAACAGCAACTAAAACAAGCATTACAATAGAAAATGCTATAAAGGCCCCGGTAGAAAAGGTATGGCAATTATGGTCAGCACCAGAACATATTACCCAATGGTGCAGTGCTTCTGATGATTGGCATACGCCAAGAGCAGAAAATGACTTACGCATTGGTGGTAAATTCTCTTCAAGAATGGAAGCTAAAGATGGCAGCTTTGGCTTTGATTTTGGCGGGGTATACGACCAGGTAAAAACGAATGAGCTTATTGAGTATACCATTGGTGATGGCAGAAAAGTAAGTATTCATTTTAAGCCGGAAGGTAATGAGACAAGAGTGATAGAAACTTTTGAAGCAGAAAATGAAAACCCGGTTGAAATGCAGAGAGCAGGCTGGCAGGCAATACTGGACAATTTTAAAAAGTACGCTGAAGCTAATTAATAGCCTCAAAATGACCTGGCATTCAGAAGGAATGAATATAAATATTGCGGGCAGATATATTTATCTGCCCGCAATATTATTTAGAAAACTATTTTAAATCAAACCGATCGAGGTTCATGACTTTGTTCCAGGCAGCAATGAAATCTTTCACAAATTTTTCCTGGTTGTCGGCCTGTGCATATACTTCTGCAATAGCGCGCAGCTCTGCCTGGGAGCCAAATATCAGGTCGGCACGTGTAGCAGTCCATTTGAAAGCGCCCGTTTTGCGATCATTACCCTGGAATAATTCCCTGCTGTCATCGGCTGCTTTCCATGCAGTACCCATATCTAACAAGTTGACGAAGAAGTCATTTGTCAACTGCCCCGGGCGCTTAGTAAAAACGCCGTGCGGAGAACCGTCGTAATTGGCATTTAATACACGCATACCGCCCACCAATACAGTCAGCTCAGGGGCTGAAAGCGTTAAGAGCTGAGCCTTATCTACCAGCATGTCTTCGGTGCGCATGTGAGCTTTGGCCTTACGGTAGTTGCGGAAGCCATCAGCAACAGGTTCCATGTATTTGAAAGAGTCTACGTCCGTTTGTTCCAATGATGCGTCCATGCGGCCAGGTGTAAATGGCACTGTCACATTATAACCTGCATCCTTAGCGGCTTTTTCTACTGCGGCTGTCCCTGCCAGTATGATTAAATCGGCCAACGATACTTTTTTGCCATCCTGCTGTTTATTGTTGAATTCAGTTTGAACAGCAGTTAAGGAATTCAGGACTTTTTGCAGTTGTGCCGGATTGTTTACTTCCCAATCTTTTTGTGGTGCCAGGCGTATGCGGGCCCCGTTAGCTCCGCCTCGTTTGTCACCACCACGAAAAGTAGCAGCAGAGGCCCATGCAGTAGTTACCAGTTGAGATATAGTGAGGCCTGATGCCAGCACTTTTGCCTTCAGGTCGGCAATATCCTGATCATTAATCAAAGGATGATTTACTGCAGGAATAGGGTCTTGCCATATCAGCTCTTCCTTTGGTACTTCCGGGCCCAGGTAACGTGCGTGAGGGCCCATATCACGATGCGTTAGTTTAAACCATGCACGTGCAAACGCGTCTGCAAACTCATCAGGATTCTCATAAAAGCGCCTGGATATTTTTTCATACACCGGGTCAAGCCTTAATGCAAGGTCGGTTGTCAGCATGGTAGGCGCATGTTTTTTATTTGGATCAAATGCATCGGGAATGACCTCGCCTGCATTTTTAGCTACCCATTGATGTGCACCACCGGGGCTCTTTGTTAGCTCCCACTCATAACTGAACAGATGTTCAAAGTAATCATTGCTCCACTTGGTTGGCGTTTTCGTCCAGGTTACTTCCAACCCGCTGGTAATAGTATCTGGTCCCTTACCGCTGCCATAGCTGTTATGCCAGCCAAAGCCTTGTTCTTCAATGCCGGCGGCTTCAGGTTCCTTACCCACGTGGTCTGATGTAGATGCTCCATGTGTTTTGCCGAAGCTATGCCCGCCAGCTATCAAAGCCACCGTTTCTTCGTCATTCATGGCCATGCGACCAAATGTATCGCGAATATCTTTTGCTGCCTTTAGAGGGTCAGGATTACCGTCCGGTCCCTCAGGGTTTACATATATGAGTCCCATTTGTGTAGCCCCCAAAGGTTTCTCCAGGTAGCGGGAGTGTATATCACCATCTGCGTTGTCGTCTGATACTACAACGCCTTCTTCCTTATCCACACCTTCAGAACCGTGTGCGTAACGCAAGTCGCCGCCAAGCCAGGTGTTTTCTGAGCCCCAGTAAACAGTTTCATCAGCTTCCCAAACATCCTCGCGGCCACCGCCAAAGCCAAATGTTTTAAAACCCATAGATTCCAATGCGACGTTACCTGTTAATATGATCAGGTCAGCCCAGGAAATTTTGTTGCCATACTTCTGTTTTATTGGCCAAAGCAGTCTGCGCGCTTTGTCGAGGCTTACATTGTCGGGCCAGCTGTTTAAAGGTGCAAAGCGCTGTTGCCCCAGCCCTGCGCCGCCGCGTCCGTCAGTTATGCGATAGGTACCTGCACTGTGCCAGGCCATACGGATGAACAACCCGCCATAATGACCAAAGTCTGCTGGCCACCAGTCCTGAGAATCGGTCATTAGAGCACGTAAGTCGCTTTTGACTGCCTCAAGGTCCAGGCTTTTGAAAGCCTCCGCATAATTAAATCCCTTGTCCATAGGATTAGATGCCGGATTGAACTGGCGTAGTGCGTTTAGCCTTAATTGATTAGGCCACCAATCGCGGTTTTTTGTTCCGCCAATATTGGCGCCATTGTGCACGGGGCATTTGTTGATATCGTTTGGATTATTTCCCATCGCTAATAGTTTTTGAGGATATTAGAAATATAAGTTTAAGTTCGTTCGTATAGTCTTATACCAAACTTATTAAATTGAAACAAGAAGTTTTATCAATAGTTTAAATGGCAGAATAGTCAGGCAATATTAACATTGGCAGCTTAAAGGTGCCGTGATGATTGCATAAATTTGCTGCTAATGAATAGTCGTGTTATGAAACATGGTGTTGCCATTATTATTGCAATTTTTGGCTGCCTGGCGGCACATGCTGCAGATCGCCATAGTGCACCGGCTGCGGAACGTGCTTTTTTAGCACAGTATCCTGCCATACACCAATATGATATTGATGTAAAGGGCGATACCGCAATTGTGAAATTTAAACTCAATAAACGTAAATGTGATGCTTATTATTTAGCCGGCGGTAAATGGCTGAGGACTGAGGAGAATATAGCTGTACCCTGGAAATGGCATTTGCCTGAGGTAGTACAGCGTAGCTGGGACCGTAGCGGTTATGCATCACTATATGTTGACTATGTAAAGCAGCTGGATTATCCGGATAGTGTGTCTTATGTTATCAGGGCACATAATGAGCTGGGACCACCTGAATCAATACCAGGCGACTGGGTGGAAGTGTATATACTGCATTTTGATCCCAAAGGTGCTATTATTAAAAAGGAGCATTGGAAGACGTTTTAAGATAACTGTAAAATGTTAAAAGCCGCGGAATGCGGCTTTTAACTTGGTGGTTGTAGGGGCTGTTCTCAAACCTGTATTTGATCAAAGCCTGTTTCTACGAGGGAGATTGCGTTTGCTCTATCTATCCTTAGCCTTTAAAATTTCCAATGATAATCATAAGTGCAGTGTACCTTCACCTGCAGGGTAGTGGAAGTATTTCTTCTGCCTTTAACCCCTAATACGTAGTTGAAATATACTTTCTTGTCATTTATGTAAGATTTCAGGTTAACTGTTGGATTTGTAGGCAGAGAGAGGGTACTTGCATAGGTGTCAGGATTGTTATCTATTTCGCCAATAGTTACAGTATTTGTGTTAACGTTCGTATTGAAATAAAGCGCTGATAATTCAAAATCCTGGAAGTTATCTGCGCTGGTAGGATTCAGTATTGTAAGATCGCATGATG
>JBQCEX010000397.1:0-2317 GCA_051959855.1 Flavipsychrobacter sp.
AGCCATCAACTTCTTACCAGATATATCATGAAATATCACAATTAAATCATCTGACCAATGTACTGTATATGGCGGCGCATCCGGATGATGAGAATACAAGATTGCTGGCATGGCTGGTGAATTATAAAAACTATCGTACGGGCTATCTGTCGCTGACCAGAGGTGACGGCGGGCAGAATATACTGGGCAGTGAACAGGGAGAAGCACTTGGCCTCATCCGCACCCATGAATTGATGGAAGCCCGCAAGCTGGACGGGGCAGAACAATTTTTTACCCGTGCAGTTGACTTCGGCTTTTCCAAAAGCTACGAGGAAACCTTTAAACACTGGCCGGAATATTTGCTGACCTATGATGCTACCTGGGTGATGCGCAAATTCAGGCCTGATATTATTATTTGCCGCTTCCCGCCCAATAAGCAGGCGGGACATGGACAACATGCGGCATCAGCCATTATTGCAGCTAAGGCATTTAAAGCAAGCGGTAATAAGCTGCAATACACGGAACAACTACATACCTACCCTGCCTGGCAGCCTAAACGCATTGTATTTAACGCCTATAAATTCGGCAGCTTTAGTACCGTGACGGATGACATGTTTCAACTGAAGGTAGGTGAATACATTCCCGGCTTAGGTATGGGCGTAGGCGAACTGGCCGGCCTGAGCAGAAGTGTACATAAAAGCCAGGGAGCAGGAACACCAAGCGTGCCCGGTGTGCAAACGGAATACTTTAAGCTGGTGGATGGCGATTCTTTATCTGAATCTTTGTTTGATGGAATAGATATTACCTGGAATCGCGTAGACAGGGAGGATATTGGCAAAGACATACAAGATGTGCTGGAGCAATTTAACTTCAATCATCCTGATGAAAGTCTGCCTGCACTATTAGCAATCCGCAAAAAGATACAAACTGTTGATGATGCTTACTGGCGTACTGAAAAACTGCAGGAACTGGACAAGATCATACTGCATTGCAGCGGACTGCTTGCAGAACTGTATACCAAACCGCAACAGGCAGTAGCCGGAGCAACATTGCCATTTACACTGCATGTCATTGCCCGCTCACATACGCCTGTGCGCCTGAAAGAAATATATTGGCCGGGAGCTGACTCAACGCTCAACATTAAGATCAATCATGACTCTTTATTCACATTTGAGCATACTATTACAATTCCAGCCTCTACGCCTGTTACACAACCTTATTGGTTAGCGCAACCAAGCACTTCGCCAGCCTATTATGCCATACCTAATGATAGCCTGATAGGCATGCCGGAAGCCCCCAACAATCTTGTTGCAACCATTAAGTTGAAAATAGAAGATCAATATTTTGATGTAAAAGTGCCGCTTTCTTCAAAGAGATTAGATCCTGTAAAGGGTGATGTAGTAGAAGCGCTACGCATAGTACCTGACGTTGTGCTTGACTTTACTACATCATTGCTTATTACTGATGCCGATGGATCTGTAAATACTTCTGTGCATATCCATTCTTTTAAAAATATGGGAGATGCTACGCTGACAATAGGTGGCGAGAAAGCTTTTAGTAAAACAATACTACATATACCTCTAAAAGAGGAAACAGACACCATTATCCCTATAAAGATAAGCAAGGAAGAAAGTGAAAAATTTGGGAAGGATGATTATTACCTGACTGCAGCAGTACAGGCAAGCGGTAAAATATATGATAAGTCCCAGCATTTAATTCAATATAATCATATCCCTACGCTGCAATATTTCACCGTTGCCTCCACCAAAGTACTACGCAAAAATTGGAAATGTACCATCAATCGCGTGGGTGTTATTGAAGGGCCTGGCGACTATACTGTAAGCTTCCTGCGCCTGGCAGGGCTACAGGTAGATGTGCTTAAAGAATCGGACTTTACAAATGCAGCAAAACTGAAAAAGTATGATGCAATAATTACCGGCATCAGAGCTGTGAATGTAGAAAAGCGTATGGCGTACTGGCTGCCTGTACTGATGAGGTATGTACAGAACGGCGGCACCCTGGTAATGCAATATAATACACTGCAGGACCTTGCCACAACCAAGGTGGGACCATACCCGATTACACTGTCCACAGAACGTGTAACGGAAGAAGATGCCCAAGTAAAATTCCTGCATCCTGATAATCGTGTACTGAATTACCCTAATAAAATAACTGAAGGTGACTTTAATGGCTGGATACAGGAACGCGGCCTGTACTTTGCATCGAAATGGGATGATCATTATACGCCGTTATTCGAAATGAATGATACAGGTGAAAAGCCATTGGATGGCGGTACATTGTACACGCACTACGGTAACGGGAACTATATCTATACTTC
>JBQCEX010000398.1:0-4433 GCA_051959855.1 Flavipsychrobacter sp.
TATTGCTGATAAATGTACTGCAAACAGGCAATAATATTCTATTGACAGCAACATGGAAAGTAATGAAACCAATGCACTCCGCATTGCAACACTTATCAGCAAGTACCGGCTGGAAACATTGACCGAAGCCGAAGAGATTGAGCTAAACAAGTGGTTGGTACGTGACCCGGAAAACAGCAAGCTTTTAGCGCAGATTAATGATGAAAAATATGTTACGCGGTCGCTGGAGGATATTGCGCGATTCAATGCGGACAAAGCATTTGAACGCATTAAACGACGGATCGACATGCCTGCTAAGAAAAACGCAACACTCCGCGCACTTTACATAAAAATCGGATCAATTGCAGCCTCCATAATTTTGATCACCCTATTATTCTTAAACAGGGATCGTATTTCCGACATCTTGCATCCGGTTCGCTATGAGCATATGGCAACGTTAAGGGGAGAACGCAAAACAGTAAAGCTCAGTGATGGTACGGAGATTTGGCTAAGCCCGGCAAGTGCATTAACTTATCCTGACCATTTTACAGGAAAAACACGGGACATAACGCTAACGGGTGAAGCCTTTCTCGAAGTAGCAAAAGATCATGCCCATCCCTTTACGGTGCACACCGGAAAAATAACCACTACCGTACTCGGTACTTCTTTCGACCTGAAGGCTTACCCTGAAGAAAAAAATATCACGGTGACCTTACTTACAGGTAAAGTATCCTTTTCTAACGGCAAGCAGGAAGCAATCATTCTGCCAAACCAACGGGCAATTTATCAGAAAACTGATAAACGTATTATCAAGCAGGATTATCCCGCCGCTCAAAGCATGCTTGCCCGCAGGGATGGCAATTTCCAGTATAATACTGTGCCTGTATCGGAAGTTATCGCCGACCTGCGCAGGAATTACAATATGAATATTGTGGTAACGGATAATACAGGCGAATGTGATTTCTTCGGGCGACTCAATAACGGCGAAGATGCAGACACATTTATGAGGAAGCTATGCATGGTAATAGGTGCGAACCTGACAAAAAACGGGAATACATATATCATTTCAGGAGGGAGCTGCCAATGAGAAAATGAGACTTCGAAAATACCTGCAAATCTCTCCGGGGAGAGATTGCAGGAGTCAATGAATTAACTGTAAAAGCGGTACCAGGCTGGCTACCCGCCGCGATTACAAAGTGTCAACATTTAACAAAGTAAAATTATGAAAAAATATGTACAAGAAGATTTTTTGGACAGGGCGCTGTTGTTTATGAAGTGGACTACCCTTTTAATGGCTGTAATTATTACTACCGCACTAAGCGCAGTGGCTAAACCTGCTACTGGCCAGGAATTGCTTCTAAAAAAGATAACGATTGAGATTAAAGCGCTGCCTTTACCAAAAGCATTAGAAAAAATCTCAACGGCATCGGGCGTGAAATTTACTTACAGCGGATCAGTTGCCAATAGTAAGATAACCGTAAATGCCAATGCCAAAGGTGTAGAACTAAAAAAAGTTTTGGACGACCTCTTCAGGGATTATCCATACACCTACGAGGTTTTCAATGACGAAATCATTATTCATTATGATGCAGAAAAAAATAAATCTCATTCAAAAAAAGCTGAGTCTTCAAATACCGCTCTGAGCGTGATAGGAAAAATAGTAGACGAAAAAGGCAACCCACTTTCGGACGTAACGATAACAATTAAGGGTACCACGATTATGCAACACTCGGACCAGAATGGATTTTTCAGCATTGCGACTTTTTCATCGAACAGCATCCTCGTGTTTTCTCATATTGGTTATAAAACCCAAGAGATTCCCATTACAACGCAACACGAAATTAAAGTTGTGATGGAGCAAGACCTGGGCAGGTTAGACGAAGTCCATGTTATCGGCTATGGGATAACCACTCAAAGATTGAATACTGGTAGCACCGTGAAAATTTCTGCTGCTGACATAGAAAAACAAAATGTCGGCAATCCCTTAACGGCCCTCGAAGGCAGGGTACCGGGTATGTTCATAGAAACGGCAAGCGGTAGTCCGGGCGCAGGGATAAATGTACAGATCAGGGGACTGAACTCCATATCAGCAGGCACTTCACCGCTATACATTATAGATGGCGTGCCTTTCAACAATAATTCACTGGACCAATTGAGCGTGGTAGGGGGCGGCCTGAGTCCCTTTAACAGCATTAACCCTGCCGATATTGAAAGCATTGAAATTCTGAAAGATGCGGACGCAACCGCCATTTATGGCTCACGTGGGGCAAATGGCGTAGTGCTTGTAACAACAAAAAAAGGCAAAATAGGAAAGACAGCGCTAGACGTAAATTTGAACACAGGCGCTGGCACTGTCGGACATTTTGTACCGATGCTCAATATAGATCAGTACCTCCAGCTTCGAAAGGCTGCCTTTAGTAATGATGGCATTACCGCCGATGTCAATAATGCCCCGGACCTGCTCTCATGGAGCCAGACTCAAAACACGGATTGGCAGAAGAAACTGATAGGTGGCACCGCTAGTATAACAGATGCAGAAGCAAGTATCTCAGGTGGCGACAAAAATACCCGGTTTATATTTTCCGGCGGATACAGGACACAAGGTACGGTCTACCCCGGAAGCGCAAGTGATGACAGGGCTTCCGGTCGGTTAAGTGTTGATCATACCTCAAATGACAACCGGTTTAATGCACTTATCTCCGTAAATTATTCCTATGATGATAATAACCTGCTTCCCGATATTACCGGCTATATAAATCTGCCGCCAAATTTCCCGGTTAATGATGCAGCAGGCAACTATAACTGGGCAGGCAATCTTACTAATCCTTATGCCTTCCTGCTGGCCAAATCAAATAACCAGACTTATAATTTCATAGCGAACAGCAGCCTAAAATATTCACTGTTCAAGAATTTCAGTATCAAGACGAACCTGGGCTACACCAGCACAGATCTTTCGCAGGTGCAGGTTTATCCTGAGGCAGAACAAAACCCCGCCTACGGTCCATCGGCCTATTCCATCTTCGGTAACAATAAAATAAATACCTGGATAATTGAGCCACAAATTGACTACAGTGTAAACATTGGGAAAGGTGTACTGCAGGCATTAATAGGCGGCACCTGGCAACAAAGCATATCTATCGGTAACTACAGCTATGCGGCTAATTTTCCAAGTGAAGCACTCTTAGAAAGCGAGGCCGCTGCCGGCTTTGTCTACAGGTCTGATTCAAATACGGATTACCGGTATAATTCGGTCTTTGGACGCATCAACTATAATTGGGATGATAAGTATATTCTGAATATCACTGCAAGAAGGGACGGTTCATCAAGATTTGGCCCAGGTAAACAGTTTGGAAACTTCGGGGCCGTCGGCGCAGCATGGATATTTTCAGAGGAGTCTTTTTTCAAGAATAAGTTAAGTTTTCTTTCATTTGGAAAACTTCGGGGCAGTTATGGGTTGACAGGCAATGACCAGATTTCAGACTATCAATATTTATCAACCTATGGTTCGAACGGCATTCCTTACCAGGGTCCAACGTTAACACCAACAAAAATTGCAAATCCTGATTATAGCTGGGAAACCAACCGTAAACTGGAGGCCGCTTTGGAATTGGGCTTCCTAAAGAACAGCCGTATCCTCATCAGTATAGATTACTATAATAACAGGTCGGGAAATCAACTGATCAATTATGCTATTGCCGGGCAATCGGGCTTTACCAGTTATCAGGCCAATTTGCCTGCAACCGTTCAAAATACTGGATGGGAGTTCACTTTGCGGCTTACAAACATTAAGACAGATAATTTCAGTTGGACAACTACCGGCAACCTGACTATTCAACGAAATAAATTACTGTCTTTCCCTAATCTGGCTGGTTCTTCTTATGCAACGGCAAATCTTGTAGTTGGTCAGCCATTGGCACTCGCCTGGGGTTACAATTACCTCGGTGTGAATCCGCAGACAGGCTCTGGTAATTTCCAGGACATCGACAAAAGCGGCAACATCAGCTATCCAGGCGACTACAAAAATTTTGGTAGCACCTTGCCTAAATACTATGGTGGGATTGGAAATACATTACGTTACAGGCACTTCCAACTTGATTTTTTCTTTGTCTTTGTAAATAAAATTGCGCCAAGTATTTATAACCAATTATATGTTGTGCCGGGAAGCCTGGCTAATGTTCCTTCAAAAATGTATGCGCAGATGTGGCAAAAACCGGGCGACATTGCAGCACTTCCAAAAGCTTCAACGCAGGGAACGGATTCATACAACAATTACCTGGGTAGTTATCAGGGGAAATTCGATAATGGCTCTTATATCAAGTTAAGCAATCTGTCATTATCGTTCGATTTCCCAAATAGCCTATGCAGTGCGCTTAAGCTGCAATCTGCCAAAATTTTTCTGCGGGGGCAGAACCTGTTCACGATCACAAATTATAGCGGTTATGACCCGGAAGCCA
>JBQCEX010000399.1:0-12753 GCA_051959855.1 Flavipsychrobacter sp.
TTCGGTACATTCTCTGTATCTGAACGTGCTGCCCGTAACGGCCGCAACCCACAAACTGGTGAAGTTATCAAGATCAAAGCACGTAAAGTGCCTAAGTTCAAAGCTGGTAAAGAATTTTCTGCTAAGATCAGCACTGGTAAGAAATAATTTCTGCCTGAAATAACTGAAAGCAAGAAGCGAAATGTTTCTTGCTTTTTCTATTTTTGTAGTCTAAAATATTAATAAAATGGGCAGAGGTGATAAACGCACTAAAAAAGGTAAGATCTCTATAGGTAGCTTTGGTAAAAGCAGACCTGCAAAGGTTAGAAAAGTAAAAGCTGAAAAGAAGACAGCTTAACCTCCTTATAAAGACCGCTGCTACAGCGGTCTTTATTTTACTAATGAGTTGTTATCAGTCCCGCCAATCCATTTTTTCAGTATAATTTGCAGCTGTTTTAAATTACAGTTAGTTTCATAAACACTATTGGTAATGCCCGCTTTTCATACAAAAGATATTTCGCAGAGCAGCTTCCTGGTAACGGGTGGCGCAGGTTTTATAGGTTCGCATATTGTAGAGTATCTGCTTAGGAATGGTGCAGGCAAAGTACGCGTGCTCGATAATCTGTCAACCGGCTTTCGCAGGAATATTGACATGTTTGCTTCATTTCCGCAATTGGAGTTTGTAGAAGGAGATATAAGGGATGCAGCAACCTGCAAACAGGCTTGTGAAGGCATTGACTATGTAAGCCACCAGGCAGCACTTGGTTCTGTGCCTCGCTCTGTGACTGACCCCATAACCAGTAATGAAGTGAATGTAAGTGGTTTTGTAAATATGCTTACTGCGGCTAAGGATTGCAAAGTAAAAGCATTTGTATATGCATCCTCATCTTCAGTTTATGGTGATGAACCAAACTTACCTAAAAGAGAAGAAAAAGTAGGTAACCCGCTTTCTCCTTATGCAGTAACTAAAAAGGCTAATGAATTATATGCCGATGTATTTTCAAAGCTATACGGCATGAAGATAATTGGCTACCGTTATTTTAATGTGTTCGGTCCCCGCCAGGATCCTAATGGTCCCTACGCAGCTGTTATCCCGTTGTTTGTTAGTGGCATACTGAAGCAAACACCTGTGTACATAAATGGCGATGGAGAACAAACACGTGACTTTACTTTTGTAGACAATGCAGTACAGGCAAATATAAAAGGAATGCTTAGTGACAATATGCAGGCCTTCGGTAAAGTTTATAATGTAGCAGTAGGTGAAAATTTTTCCGTTAACTTTCTTTACTCTTCTATACGCGAAATGCTGCACATAGAGCATGAACCGATACACAGGGAAGAAAGAGCAGGCGATATACGTAATTCATTAGCAGATATATCCCTTGCAAAGCAATTGCTCGACTATCAGCCTACATTAAGATTTATGGATGGCCTGACGAATACAGTAGCATTCTTCAGAGAAATGTATCTCAGCGAAGCAAAGTAAGAGGTTGCTAAAAGTGTGTAACTAATTTCTTAGGGCTTTTATCAAGCAGACCATAATAATAAGCAGACATATCGCTGACTAAGCGTTGGTAGGAATATTTGCCTTGTACAAATTGTCTGCCTGCTATGCCGAATTGTTCTCTTAATTCTTTGCTGGCAATAAGCTTTAATAATGCATTTGCAAATTCCTCGGCATCTCCCGGTTTTGTAATAAAGCCGCATTCATTGTTCAGTACGACATCGCCAACGCCACCAACATTGGTAGATACAACGGGTCTTGCTGCAGCCTGTGCTTCTATTAAAGATACAGGCGTGCCTTCGTTATGTGAGGTAAGTGCTACAATATCCAAACCTGCTAACACTACATCCATATCAGTAAGCCAGGATGTGCATATTGCTGTCGCATTGTTATTGCTGTTCGGCTGGTAAGCATAGCTGATCCCTGCAGCAGCGAATTCTGTTTCCATTTGTTCGCGCATGTCGCCGTCGCCAATTATTACAAATTTTAGCCGTTGTTTAGTTTGTTCCAGCGCACGTTTTGCAGCTGCAACAAAAAGACTATGGTTTTTTACCGGCACTATTCGTCCAATGATACCGATAGCTATTTCATCGGGTTGGATATTGTATTTCGCTCTAAAGCTAATGCGCTTCTCGGCTTGATCTTTTTGAAACTTATCAAGGTCCAGGCCTAACGGGATAATGGTGATTTTTTCCTCTCTGCAGATCTTATATACATTTGCCAGCTCCTCTTTTTGTTTCTCGCTGATAGCAATGATACCGGAAGATCTCTTAGCCAGGTAACGCTCTATTTGTACAAATGTCTTCGTAGTCCACTTGTTGAAATAACTGTGGAATACGTGGCCGTGAAAAGTATGTACTATCACTGGCACATTACAAGCATCTGCGGCCATGCGTCCTATTACGCCAGATTTAGCGGCATGTGTGTGTACTATATCAGGCTTAAATTCTTTGATTAATGCTTTTACTTTTTGAAAGGCCTGTCCATCACTTACAGGGTTTAGTGAGCGCTTCATTTCAGGTATCACCACAGGATTAATATCTAGCGTACCGGTAAGATGATCGGCATCCTGCTCATGATCATCTTTTCCACCTATTACCAGCATAGTTTCAAAGTCCGGCGCCATATACCTTGTTAAGTAGGTGGCATTAATGGCCGGGCCTCCGATTATCAGTCTGTTCAATATTCTCAGTACGCGGGGCATAAAAGCAAGGATGCGAAAATACGCTGTTTAGGTGGATGTATAGTATTTAAATATCAATAGTTTGGCTGATCGATATCATATATAATATTTCTTCCACCAATACTGGAAGACAATCAATGCCCAGATGGTAGCATGGCTATCCTCAGGGTTACTGCTCTTTAGTTTCTTTTTTAGTTTTTCTATGGCTTCTACATTAAAAATTCCCTGTTCTTCAACAAAAGAACGCTTAAGCAGATCATCATTTATTAATCCCCACAATTCATTTCTGAACCAATCCAGCAAAGGTATTTCAAAGCCATGTTTGGGTCTGTTGTATATCTCTGGCGGCAACATTGGTCTGAAGGCATCCTGTACGATCTTCTTTTTCAGCGAACCATCTATCTTGTAAGCTGATGGAAGAGTAAACGCAAAATCGACAACCTTATGGTCCAGGAAAGGGCTACGCACCTCCAGGCTATTGGCCATGCTCATTGAGTCTACTTTCACGAGCATGTCACTTAACAGTACAAGCTGCATATCAGTTTGCAGAACTTCGTTGTAATCATTGCCATTTAGGTTTGTTAGCAATCCATCCTTTACCTCTTTTAAAGTCTGCGTATTTACCTTTTGAAGCTTGACAGGATGCAAGAGATCATCAGCCTGCTTTTTTGTGTTAAAGGAGGCCCAGCGCCAATATCTTTCTTTTACCGATAAATTTGCTCCTTCGGCAAAGCGATGCAGTTGTCTGAAGAGATTAGTGATCTTATTGTTACGGCTACGTGGTAATGCTTGCCAGACAGGTAGTCCGGCCTTCACTATAGCATTCATTAGTGAATGCTGACGCATCTTCCACTCAGCAGCGTGTTTGTTATAGCCTGCAAATACTTCATCACCACCATCACCGCTTAAAGCAACAGTTACATGCTTACGTGTATGATAACAAAGAATATATTCAGGTATGGCAGATGAATCAGCAAATGGTTCATCAATATAGTCGAGTACATTATACAAATGCTCCAGAAAATCATTGTTGCTGAGTGAGAAGACAGTATGTTCTGTTTTATACTGCTTAGCGACTAGTTCGGCATAGCTTGTTTCATCGAAGAAAGGATTATCCTTATAGCCGATAGAAAAGGTTTTAAGCTTAGATGTGTGCCTGCTGGCAAGCGCAACTATTACAGAAGAATCAATACCACCACTAAGAAAAGCACCCAATGGAACATCGGCGATCATACGCTCGCGCACGGCGTTGTCCATTTTGTCAATCAGCAGCTGCTGTGCTTCCTCATAAGTATATCGCGCATATCCGGCGGGATTTATTTTTAGCTCATAATATGGCTTATAGTCAGTTTGCCCTGTTTTGCTAACTATAAGGTAATGCCCCGGCATTACCTTACTAACTCCCTTCAACATACTTTGCGGTTGAGGTATATAGTTGAGCTGCAAATATTGGTGCAGTACAGTATAGTCCAATTCCTTTGGTATGTCCCATTCAAGCAGCGATTTCATTTCTGATGAAAAAGCTAAGTAATCACCTGTCAGTGCATATAGTAAAGGCTTCTTTCCATAAGGATCTCGTCCTAATATTAACTTGCCGTTTTCTTTGTTGTAGAGTGCAAATGCAAAGAAGCCATCCAGCCATGGTAAGCATTGTACGCCATACTCTATCAAGAGATAGAGGAGTATTTCTGTATCAGAAGTTGTTCTGGGTCCGCCAATACGTTGCCAAGTCGGTTGCAGATACTTCTCCGAAAGCTCGCTGAAGTTTAATACCTCGCCGTTGAAAATGATAACATACTGCCCAGAGCTATCCGTCATAGGCTGAGAAGCGCCGGTAGAGGTATCAATGATTGATAACCTCCGATGCCCTAAAGCTATTTTGTCATCCTTGTAAAAATCCCCACTATCAGGCCCGCGTAAAATGAGTTTTTCGGTTGATTGTGCTATTTTTGTTAAGTGCTTAGCTGCATTATTGTTAAAGGCATAGTAGCCGGTTATACCACACATGTAAGGATAATGGAGATTGTATAAACGTAAATCATGTAATAGACAACTAAATTACACAAATGCCATTTATATCCATACTTGATTACGTTTTATTGCCCTTTTATTTATTTATAATCTTTCTTATTGCATTTAAGATACGGGATAATAAATATCCGCCGGGCCATCCCTGGCGACCATATTTTATTCCGGGTCTTACAGTAAAAATATGTGGAGCTATAGGTATCGGGCTGATTTACCAATATTACTATGGCGGCGGCGACACTTCCAACTACTTTTTTCATGCCCAGGTAATAAACAGCGCATATAGCGAGTCCACCACCAAGTGGTTCAATCTTTTATTTCATATCCCTAAATGGTATGACGGCGAATACTATGATTATATTTCGCGCCTTTATTGGTATGAAGCCCCTTCGGAATATACAGTGGCAGCTATTACAGCATTCCTTGGTATTTTCACTTTTACTACCTATTTGCCCATTTCCGTTCTCTTTGGTACAATTGCCTTTACAGGTATCTGGGCATTGTTCAGGACCTTTGCAACCAAGTATCCTGACTTAACAAAATATATTGCCTGGTGTGTGCTTTTTATACCCAGCACTGTAATGTGGGGCTCAGGTATATTTAAGGATACTATCTGCATGTGTTGCCTGGGCTGGCTCACTTACGGGGCATTCCGCATACTCATCAATCGGGACTTTAGCATAAAGAACATCATAGTTACTATAGTTTGTTTTTACCTCGTAGCAATTATTAAGGTTTATATCCTTATTGCCTTTATCCCGGCTTTGCTACTGTGGATAGTCTTTACTTATTCTCACAATATTCAGTCGTCTGCCGCTCGCTTTTTTGTTAAGCTAGGTCTATTTCTGATGGTGCCTGTTGTCTTCCTGGTGTTCTCAAAAAGCCTTGCAGCATCATTGGGCAAATATTCTTTAGAGAATGTAGCAAAAACTTCCTATACCACCCGTACTTATATCAATTCGGTTTCCGGCGATGAAGGCTCGGGCTACGACCTCGGCGCTTTTGATCCTTCGCTCCTTGGCATGCTGAAGAAATTTCCCCTGGCTGTAAACGTTACACTTTTCAGGCCTTATATATGGGAAACAAGAAAGGTTTTCCAATTGATAAATGCTCTTGAGGCGCTGCTGTTCCTTTGGGTCACCTTGAAAATAATATTTACCATAGGTCCGCGCCAGGTATGGCGAACGATAAAAGAGGATTCGACCATACAGTTCTGCCTGATATTTGCAATTGTCTTTGCGTTTGCGGTAGGTATATCTTCTTATAATTTCGGTGCATTGTCCCGCTACCGTATTCCGTGCCTGCCATTTTATGCAATGGCACTGGTACTTATTTATTATAGGAACAACCCGATCGAAAAGAATATTCTGTCATTAAGACGACAGCAATTAGTTGTGGAATAACCCAAGGAACTTATCCTTCTGCGATTGTATACTATATTCCCGCCGCATTTTGTCATGACCTACCATACCCATATTTTGACGGAGGTTAGCATCCTTTATTAAAGCTTTAAGCGCTTCTTTCCATTCTGCAGTATTATTGCACAGGTAGCCATTTTTGCCTTGTTCTATAATATCCTTATTCACACCCACAGGGCTCGCAACTGCAGGTATGCCCAATGATAGGTATTGTATCAGCTTAAAGCCACACTTGCCTTCGCTCCATGCATCAGCCTGCAAGGGCATTATGCCGATATCCATCTTAAGCAGATCTTCAACCTCTGTTGTTTCATGCCATGACATGAATTGCCAATCCTTAAGATTGAGCTCAGGTTTTTTATTGGCAATCACCAGGAAACTGAACGGCAGTTCTTCCTGCAATTCTCTTAATACAGGTATGATCTCATCCAGGTAAGCAAGGGTAGAGTGACTACCTGTCCAACCTACTATAACTTTTCCGCTATGATGTACTTTCACTTTGTTATGCACCCGCTCCATATCTACACAGGTCGGTATGCGGACGACATTAGTATTTACTTGTCTTGCATAGTTGCATAGGTAGTCATTGCCACCAACTACCTTATAAGACCATTTGCATATATACTTTACCTTCCAGTTAGCCTTTAGCCAGGCAGCCATTTTGTTTTCAGTGCTGGTGTTGGGTATCCATATTGCATCATCATAGTCATAAATCATTTTCTTTCGCCATAGTCGGGCTATTATCCATTCAAATATTGGCGGACCTAATGGTGCGGCCTCCCGGTGTACAAATACGTAATCATAGGCATGTACGTCTAGTAATACGTGCTTTATCCGCCTTAGATAACCTTTAATAATACCAAAAGCTTTTTGTAGGGCAGAGCCCTTCTTGTATAGCAAGTCCCAGGTCTGTTCATCCATAAAGCCCGCAATCCTGTATTGTATAAAAGCTTCACGTAAATACGGCTCATAAAGCTCCACCCGAAATCGTTGGGACGGAGCATGTCTTATGGGGTAGGGCACAAGAAAAAGCACCGTTACAGGCTTATACGCTGCCTGCTGTTGCTCATTCAGGATAGCATTATATTGCTGTATAAATTTCTCCGGAGCAAACTTTTCTCTTACATATTGCTTCCCATTTTCAGCATTTAGTTTCCGAAGCGCTTTGTCATTAGCCAATCTCACTATTGCTTGCCCCATCTCCTGTCGGTCAAAGGGTACTAATATACCTGTTTCATTAGCGGCAATTATTTCCTCTGGCCCACCGCATTTGGTAGCTATTAAAGCAGTACCATAAAAAGCTGCCTCCATGCAGGTCATGGAAAAAGATTCGGCTCTGGAAAAATTCAGCAGTATATCGGCATTTTTTATTTCCTGTTCTATATCATTGGTGAATGCTGAAAAGGTAATTACGCCTTCCAGCTTTCTATCGGCTACGTACTGCCGTAAGTACTTCTTATAGGCTTTATTTTTTGCCAGGCCCATGTCGCCGCCTATGCATTTAAGCCTTATGTTTGGATTTGCTTTATACGCATGTTCAAATGCGGCTATAGCATCCTCATGCCCCTTGCCTGTTATGTAGTTAGCCAGGTAAAGGATATTGGTTAACTCTATCGTTTCGTTGTATTGTTTGGTAGGTAGCTTTTCCTGCAGGTTCACTGCATCATACAAGCGAACAATTTTTAGATGAGCGGGTAACTGGTTAAGTACCGCATCAGATACGCAAATGATCTTGTCTGCATAGCGTTTTGCCAGCCTTATCCATATCTTTCGTAGGGTCTTGTGTTGTGTAGAGGGTAAGAAACGAACATAAGTAAGAAGCTTTCCTTTATATCCGAACGCCTTTACCATTATGCCCAGCATATTGTAAAAGTCATTTACCTGCACAGCATCTATTCGTTCCGTTCTTAGTATTCGTCGTAGCCTGAATGTATTAACAAGAAGTACAGGCAAATAAAAAATGATTGCGCTTAAGGAGCGCTTAAGCTCCAGTATGGGCAATGTGTGAACTTTATAACCTTTACTGGTAAGCTGGCTTTTTAAATTGCTTTTTTCTGGAATGACAAATGTGAATGTATGCTCTGCAGATAACAATTCCGCCTCGTTCATAGCGCATTTCATAGCGCCGGTGAAAGCTACAGAGTTATCAATGATGAGTATATTCAAATTGCAGGAGATTTAAGCTTGTTGATTAGTTCTTTAAAAGTTGCGATAATGTAAGCTTCTGTACATTATACTTTGACACATGCTCTAGGAATTGCTCTAAAACCTGTTTCATAGTTATTGTAGGATCATACACCATAGGGTAAGGAAACTCGACATAATGTGTAGAAAGTACAAAATCCCCATCATGCCTGCGCACTTTTTCAAACGCGTCGATCAGTTGCTTTAATGGCGTTCCAGGCTGCAAGGGATAATGGTACACTATTTCGCTGTGATCTCCATAGTTCAGTACGTATGGATAGTCATCATCCCTATGCATTAGCTTAAAACCAAATTGTTTGCCGATATTAATTAAGCCGGGGATGTCCTTTTGCTTTTTATAAAACGTTATCCCACCTCCACAGATATTTAAACCTGCATTTATTACAGCCTTATATCCTTTTTCTGAAAGTAGGTTCTGCGGCGGTGTAAATACTGATATCGGGTAATTAAATGTTTCGTTGAGTGATGCAAGCTCATCTTTTATGTAGTTAGTCAAATCGCGGTTAGTAAAAAATTCTGCACCGCGTACATAGTTGTTATTTCTTTCTGTTGGCAACTGTTCATCCCCATTTCTGTGATATTTTGCGTGGAATGCCAGGTCAACCTTACCTTCCTGTATTTTATTTTTCAGGTAGCTTACTAAAGCTTCGTTGTTCTTTATAGGATAGGGGGTATTATCACTGTTCCAGGCTACCCAGTCCGTTTCATGTTTGTCTTTATATATCTGGTGCACCCAGTGTTTCCAGTTACCCTTTACCTGGGAAATTAAGCATAATGTTACCGGGAATTGATCCCATATATTGCCATAACAAGCCTCCAGCTCCTCCGGAGTTGTAAAAAAGTTGGTATCATCATCTCTTATGGCAAATCGCATGGTCAGTCTTAGTTTTGTAGCACTATATTTTTCCAGTTCTTCGCAAAATTTATTCTTTTGCGTTTTATCAGGTCGCTTACTATGGGCGTATTCATGCTCACCAGCTTTTCAAATACACCTTTAGCCCAGGCTTCTAATTTGTTCTTTGTATAACCTATTTCGGAGCCAAACTGCGGGTTTTCTGTGAACAACATAGGGTAGATACAGGATACACCACCTATTGCATTATTTCGCTCATATACGCTCCATGAATCAGCCTGGCATATTAGCTTCGGGCTTTGATAAGCAAGTATGTTTTGGGCCGTTTGTTTTGATAGTATATAAGCTGCTGCCCTGCCAATACCGTGTACCTGGTGTGGGCTACATGTATAATAATGATGATGGCCCTTTATTTTTTGTTTCGGATCATCCTTACTCAATTTCAGCGATCCTTCTATACACCAATAATAGGTAAGTAATGTAATGTGTTTATTGTTCAGATGGGGTTCCAGCTCCTGCAGCACTTTTTTCATGCTCTTTTCTGTGGCTATCACATCATCTTCCAGCACCAGGGCATACTCATCTTGTTCTTCCTGCATTCTTTTATATACCTTAAGGTGTGACAGCATACACCCTGCCTGCGATTTCATGAAATCCTCTTTTCTCACGGTTATTTGTTCCAGTTCTTCATCACTCATTTGCCGGCCATCCACTGCATTCACTATTTCATAGTTCAGGCCCATCTTTTTCATTTGTGCCTCTATCACTTCGCGTCTGCCCACGCTACGCTCCATGTTTATCACATACACTTTCATATCCTATATGGTTTCTCTCTATGGTTTATTTAGCTGTTTATATGTTTCGGCTCAGCCATCAGCTCTTCATAGGTCATACTGTCCGTAATATGACCATTGTCAAGCTGATATATTTTGTTGCAATATTTTAAAGATGTGTATCTGTGTGCAATTATTATAATAGTCAGCTCTTCTTTACCCAGCTCTTGTATAGAGTTGGTGATTTCTTCTTCTGTCTTTGAGTCCAATGCTGATGTAGCTTCGTCAAATATCAATACCTGTGCTCCTTTATAAATCGCACGGGCAATAGCTATTCTTTGCTTCTGCCCGCCGGATAGATTATTCCCTCGTTCACTCAGTTTTGTTTCCAGGCCATCGGGTAGATCGTTCACCAGGCTGCTTAAGCTCGACAAACGTACCGCGCGCTGCATTTTTTGCATATCGATCTGCCCGGGGTTTTCACCTATGGCTATATTTTCCATCAGTGAAGTATTCATGATAAATACTTCTTGCCTTACGTAGCCAAGTATCTTCCACCATTTTTTAATACTATCGGCATTTAGCTGAGTATTATCTATATAAATGCTGCCGCTGGTAGGCTGCAGAAAACCAAGTATATTATTGATAAGGGTTGACTTACCGGCGCCTGACTTACCCACAATGCCAATCTTTTCGCCTTTCTTTATTTCCAGGCTGCAATCTTTAATTATATATTTCCCAACAGGGCTGTATTTGTAGGATACATCATTAAAGACAATTTTGTTATTGAAGGGTAATGGTTCATATTTATCTGCCTCTGTATGTTTTTTCTCATCAGGAAAGAAATCAGGATCTCGGAAGATAAACTCTGTAGACACGAGGTTATTCATTGCCATCACAAACCTGTTAATGGATGGTATGCTGCGATAGGCAATAATAGAAAACAAGCTTATTGTCGTTACAATCTTCTCCGTGTCTTTAATTACATAAACACCATATAGCAGTATCAGAACAATGCACAAAAATGTAGCAATTTCTATAATGCGTGTAGGCACAAACAGCATAAAGTCCATTCTGCCCTGGTGTACGCTGAATTCTTTAGCTGCATTTTCAAATCGCTTTTTGAATGCTTTCTCTGTGCCTGCAATTTTTATATCCGTATAGCCAAATATCATCTCCTGTGCACCGGCATATAGTTTTATGCCATTATTGCTTTTTTCCAGCCCCGCATTTTTTATCATATTCTTCACCTTGGCATAGAAGAATCCCATGCTTGGTAATAGTACGCCTATTAGTAGTATAAATAGTTGCCAGTTCCATGCGCACACTATAATAGCGGTAAGAGTAAAGACTATTGTTTCATTGATCAGTATAATGGTTGATATTGCTGCGTTGCTGCAAAGGGCGGTTTGCAGGTTGGTCAGTTTATTTACCAATTCATTAGAAGTATCTTTTTGCAGATCAAGCAAATTGCGGTCGTATACTTTATTAAGTACGTTCATGGAAGATGAAACGAACATGTTTTGAACAAAGCGTACCTGCACTCTGTTGATGTAAAGACCAAATGCATTTTTTGCCACTATTAAGACAAAGAATGCACCCACAAAGGTTAGCAAAAGCTGTTCTTTACTAAGATTTGCTAAAACAGGTACGGTGTGTATTATCGTTTCATAATAAGTTTTTGACAATACCATGCCTATCACGGGTATTACACCCGCCAGGCCTACTAAATCTGTTATGGAGCTAATGAATGTAAGAAAAACAAGCCAGGTGAAAGCCTTCTTTTGCTTTGCATTAAATATCCGGTAGAGTTTACCAATGGTAGAAAGTGCAGCTATCCCCCTGAAATTCATTAATACAGCCTGTTTATTTAGGATGTAAAACTATCTATTTTCATTTAATAAAAAATGATAATAGTTGTTATTGAATTGCAAACGTATTGCAGTCAATTAAGAGACTATTTAGTGAAGAATTTGGCCAGCTTGCTTTTTTCACCCTTTTTCTTGCCATCATCATAATAGCTGCCGTAAGTATCGCCTTTGCCGTATGAGTAGCCATAACCATATCCCGCGCTGCCATAGCCGTATCCATACTTTTTCAGGTATTCTACGCCGTTAAAGAGTATGGCGGGGTTTTGTATCTTGCCATCTTTGTGTAGTACGTCAAACATGCGCACCTGGTCTTTTACCGTATAGGCCTGTCTTACTATAAAGAGGTTAAGGCCTGAATGTTGCGATAAGATAAGCGCGTCTGATACCATGCCGATTGGCGCGGTATCAATTATCACTACGTCAAACATTTCCTGTAGCTCTTCTATCAGCTCTTTTGTCTTTGGCAATACAAGCAGTTCACCGGGGTTTGGTGGTATTGGCCCGCAGTTCGCTATGTACAGGTTTTCATGTACACCTGATGCTTTTATTACACTGTCCAGTTCTGTAAGACCGGCCAGGTAGCCGCTTATACCACCATCGTTATTAATGCCCAGATATTCGCTGATCTTTGGCTTGCGCAGGTCAAACTCCATAATGATCACACGCTTTTTAGCCAGCGTCATTGTTATACCCAGGTTTATGGATATAAATGATTTGCCCTCGCCGCTTGTGCTCGACGTGATCATGAACACCTTCTTATTGGTGGAGGCTGACATGAATTCGAGGTTAGCACGTATCAGCCTGAACTGCTCAGCTACGCCTGTGCGTATATGTGGACCTACTACTATGCTGGTATTGGTTTCCACCCTGCTTACAGTACCAATGATAGGTATGGTAGTCAGCGCTTCTATATCATTTTCGTTGATCACCCTGTTGTTC
>JBQCEX010000400.1:0-7059 GCA_051959855.1 Flavipsychrobacter sp.
GCCTTGCAAAGCATGGTTTCTCAACAGACGATATAACTGATGTATTCCTTACGCATTTACATTTCGACCACTGTGGCGGGGCAATAAAGAGAGAAGGCGATAAACTGGTACCAACTTTTAAAAATGCATTTTACTGGAGCAATGAGAAGCACTGGCAATGGGCAGTGAATCCTAACGATCGTGAAAAAGCATCTTTCCTGAAAGAAAACATATTACCTATTCAGGAGAGTGGCCAGTTAAGGTTTATAGAATCAGCCGATAATACGGAATGGATAGATGATATACGCATACGCTATGTAAATGGGCATACGGAAGCTATGATGCTGCCACAGATAAACTATAACGGACAAACATTGCTGTATTGCGCTGACTTAATACCGAGTGCTGCACACATACCTATGCCATGGATAATGGCCTACGATATGCGTCCGCTTGATACGCTGACTGAAAAGCGCAGATTGCTGAATGAAGCTGCAGCCAATAATTATACATTATTTTTTGAGCACGATCCGGCAATAGAATGTTGCTCCCTTCAAGACACAGAAAAGGGTGTGCGCATGAAGGAAACCTTCACACTGAATGAATTTGAAGAAAGAGCAAATAAATAGCTAAGGCTGCTTATTATACTTCTACTATACCTGTTTGCAATGCAAATCTTGCAAGCCCTACACGACTTTCGATGTTCAGCTTTACAAACAGCCGGTCGCGGGTACTTTCTATTGTTCTGCGGCTTAGCTTGCAGCGGGCAGCAATATCTTCGTAAGTAAGGTCTGTACAGCAATAGGCCAGAAAACGTTTTTCCTTTTCTGTGATCTTTGCAGGCACAATCTCTTTACTCTTTATAGCTTTTACCAGCTTTTTGGTAACCGTACGGGAATAATAATATCCTGTTTGTGCAATAGCAGCTATTGCTTTTTCAAACTCTTTAGGGCTGCATGTTTTGAGAAGATATCCACTGGCGCCATCCTGCAGCATTTTATTCACGCTGTATTCGTTGTTGATAGCAGTAAATATCAGCACTTTTACAGCCGGCCATTTTTCTTTGATCAGCTTTAATGCCTGGTAGCCATTTAACTGCTGCATTGTAATTTCCATTACAACAATGTCGGGAAGAGCTTTTGCTTGTTCCAATTTCTTGATGAGGTCCTTGCCATTGTCTGCCTCAATCTCCGTTTTGTAATTTCCACTGTCAGCTAACAAGGAGGCAAGTCCTTTGCGCATAATAATATTATCGTCTGCCAGCGCTACTCGTACGAGGGTTTGTTTTTTCATGCTTTATACTTAAATGTTATTATAAAAAGCTATCTCCTCCCCTACTCCTCTTGTTTAACATTCAGGCAATTTAACTTACAAACATTAAACAAATGCCTAATTAATTATCGGCTAATATAGTAAATATTTTTCCACTACCTAAAAACTTAATAAATACTGCATAAAACATAACGATGCGCTCCTTATTTTCTTTGATCTGAAAGTTCTCTTTTTAAACTTCAGATTAATAGCAGTATTTATTTTCTATCTTTCTTTAAAACTCGGCGTTATGCTTTATAAATATACGACTGCAATTGGCTTGCTATTATCACTTTTTGTTATAAAGGTCCGGGCGCAGGAAAAATTAGTGTATCCTGATGAGCAGCATTTTAAAAATATGCGACAACTCACATTCGGGGGTGATAATGCAGAGGCCTATTTTGGCTTTGACAATGAGCATATAACGTTTCAACGTACTAATCCAAAGGAAGGAATTATGTGCGATCAAATATTTTATGGAAGGATCACGAAAAAGCCGAGTGAGAAATTTACTTATAAAATGGTGAGTACCGGTAAAGGCCGTACCACATGCGCTTATCTAATGCCCGATCATAAACATTTTTTGTATGCATCTACGCACAAAGCCAGTGATGCCTGCCCTCCGGTGCCTGACCGCAATGTGATCAAAAAGTATGTATGGCCGATATATGATAGCTATGATATTTATGTAGCAGACCTGAATGGCAAAATAGTAAAGCAGCTTACCACCACACCTGGTTATGATGCAGAGGCAACCGTATCACCTAAAGGAGATAAAATAGTATTCACGTCAATGAGAAATGGTGATATAGATATTTATACTATGGACCTGGATGGCAAAAATGTAAAGCAGATAACCAATACACTAGGCTATGATGGTGGCGCCTGCTTTTCGCCGGACGGTAAGAAAATAGTTTGGCGCGCTTCACGCCCTAAAACAGAGGAGGAAATAAAAGAATATAAGGACTTGCTGGCTCAAGGTCTTGTGATGCCTACGCATATGGAATTATTTGTAGCTAATGCAGATGGCAGTGATGCGCACCAGGTAACTAACCTTGGCAAAGCAAACTGGGCACCGGCATTTACTCCGGATGGGAAACGTATAGTCTTTGCCAGCGATTACGAGTATGAACGAGGTTTCCCTTTCAATCTTTACCTGATCAATCTGGATGGTACAGGATTAGAGCGTATATCTCATGATGGCAGCTTCGATGCATTCCCTATGTTCTCTCCTGACGGAAAGCATTTTATTTTTAGCAGTAACCGCAACAATGGCGGTGGTCATGATACTAATGTGTTTGTGTGTGATTGGGTAGAATAGTACAGCTAACTTTTGTACAGTAAACAACACCAGTTATTTTTTAAACAACTGGACGAATGAGAATTAAATCATTTTAATATTACCCTTTGCTGGCAAGATGATTGTATTCAAATGCAAAAAAGCATTATGGAACAATTCCAGTTTGCGTACTCGCAATCTTTAAAAAGTCAATTGCCAGAACATATCCAAACACTGGTTGATATGGCTGAAAATGCTGCTGAAAACACAGACCCGGGCAGACCAAAACTAACTGTTGGTGCAGCTATACTTACTGAAAATGGCAATATGGTAAATGCAAGCAGCCAGGTAAACGCCATTAACCCGGAAGGCGTTTGTGCTGAAAGAGCAGTCTTATACGCACTAAACAATCGTAATGAGCGTGAAAAAATAAAAGCTATAGCCATAACGTATAAAGGAAAAGTAAGCGATGAAAAGCCCATAGCGCCCTGTGGCGCCTGCAGGCAGGCACTGCTTGAAACACAGCTGGCACAGAATGGCCCTATCAGCATTTATATGTGCAGCCCTGATGGCAGGACCATAATGATAGAAGACGCGGGATATTTACTACCGTTTGCTTTTACACAGCCAGAAGCGCCGGTATCAGCAACAGCAGCTGCGGAATAAGGGTATTTTTGAATAATCCGCAGGGGTTTGCTAATTTAGCACACCATTTAAATGTGGTCTTTCCATGATAGATATTAAAGTTCCGACCGTAGGCGAATCAATTAATGAAGTAAGCTTAGCTAACTGGCTGAAAAAAGAGGGTGATTACGTAAACAGAGATGAGGTATTGTGTGAACTGGAATCAGAAAAAGCAACTTTCGAACTGAACGCAGAACAGGCTGGCGTTCTGCATATTATAGCCAAAGAAGGTGATACACTTGCCATAGGCGATGTGGTATGCCAGATAGATGAAACAGCGGCAAAACCAGCCGGCGCCGCAACACCAGCCGCTGCTGCACCTGCACCTAAGAAGGAAGAAGCCGCTGCTGCTAAAAATGAAACTAAAGCCGAATCAAAACCTGCGGCTACTGCTACGCAAAGCGATGTAAAAGCTACCCCTGTAGCACAAGCTATAATGGCTGAAAAACAGGTGAAACCTACAGATGTGAAAGGAACCGGCAGCCTGGGCCGCATCATGAAGCAGGATGTGCTGGAAGCATTATCGCACCCCGGCAGAAAAGGTGGCAGTGAAGCATTTAGCCGCGATGAGAAACGCGAAAAGATGAGCAACCTGCGCAGAACAGTATCCCGCCGCCTGGTGGAAGCCAAGAATAGTACTGCTATGCTTACCACTTTCAATGAAGTGGATATGACCCGCATCATGGAAATACGCAAGCAGTATAAGGATACTTTTAAAGAATCGCATGGCGTAAATCTTGGCTTCATGTCATTCTTTACCAAGGCTTGCTGTATAGCACTGCAGGAATGGCCTGCGGTAAATGCCTATATAGATGGCGAAGAGCTTGTTTATCATCATTATTGTGATATTTCAATAGCTGTATCAGCGCCTAAAGGGCTGGTGGTACCAGTGATACGCAATGCAGAAAGCCTGAGCATGGCAGAAATAGAAGGCAAAGTAGGCGAACTGGCAAAAAAAGCGCGTGAAAACAAGCTGACAATAGAAGAGATGACTGGCGGCACCTTTACCATAACCAATGGGGGCGTATTCGGGTCGCTGATGTCAACCCCTATCATTAACATACCACAATCTGCTATACTGGGTATGCATAAGATACAGGAACGCCCAATGGCCATAAATGGCAAAGTAGAGGTTAGACCAATGATGTACCTGGCACTGAGCTATGACCACCGCATTATTGATGGCCGCGAGTCAGTAAGCTTCCTGGTACGTGTGAAGGAATTACTTGAAAATCCTGAGCTGCTACTCTTTGGCCAGGATCCTGTAAAGACATTACTTGAACTATAATTTACTACTTAAACATTTTCCTAAAGCCACTTTCACAGTGGCTTTTTGTTTATTTTCAAAGCAATGCAAAAAATCCCTCAGCACATAAAGACAATTATTGATGAATACAACGGCGGTGTACCACTAACCCATTACCTGAAAAACTATTTTCGCTTATACCCTAAGCTTGGCAGCAGGGACAGAAAGCTGCTCAGTGAGTTGGCATATAGCTGGTACCGCTGCTCAAAAGGCTGGGATGCATCTTTGCCCTTTGATGAAAAATTAAACGCCTGCCTATTCTTATGCAGTAATCAGGAAAAACTAGCCAGGTATATATTACCTGAAGATTGGGGCTTTAGTAGCCAAATGAGCGTTACAAAGCGTTTGGAAATGCTTAGTGAACATGGGTACAAGTTTGACATCAACAAATTATTTCCCTACCCAATAGAATTATCAGAAGGAATAAGTAAAGATGCCTGGCTGCACTCTATGCTGCAACAGCCTGCGCTCTTTATCAGGGTAAGAAAGAACAAACAAAAGATTATAGACCTGCTAAATAAAGCTGCTATACCATTCAATTTCCTCAACGATCATTGCATAGCATTACCTAATGGCTCTGCCATTGACCAACTATTACCCGAGGATGCGTATGTAGTGCAGGATGCATCTTCGCAGCAAACAGGCAGCTTCTTTCGCGCGATGCCAAATGAACAATGGTATGATTGCTGCTCCGGCGCCGGAGGAAAATCTTTACTTCTTAAGGATATAGAACCTAAAGTAAAGCTGATCGTCTCTGATAAGAGAGATAGTATTTTACATAATCTGAAAGGCAGGTTTAAGCAATATCATCATACACTGCAGGCAAGCTATAACATAGATGTAGCAGATTTGGATCAACTAAATAATCAGTTGGGCAATCAACAATTTGACAATATAATTTGTGATGTGCCCTGCAGCGGTTCGGGTACCTGGGCAAGAACACCTGAGCAACTTTACTTTTTTGAACCACACATTGTGAATGAAATTTCTTCGCTGCAAAAAAAGATAAGTTGTAATGTAGTTACCGTTCTTAAACCAGGCGGCAGACTATTTTACATTACCTGTTCAGTTTTCCAGGAAGAAAATGAAAATGTGGTAGAGAACCTAAAAAAACATGCACAGCTTGAAGTGCAGGACATGCAGTTGATAAACGGCATCAATAATCAGGCTGATAGCATGTTTGTAACTGTGCTACAAAAGATTGCTTAATGATGTTCCAGCTTCAGTGTCGTCTTTTGCGAATTAGTGCCTATGCGTAGCAAATAAATACCACCGGGCAAATTTGCAGGAACAGGTAAGCTCACCATAGAACCAGCAGAAGGGTTAAATTGACGGCTTGTTTTAATAATTGTTCTTCCAGCTACATCTATCAAATTGAAATAGACTGTTTGTGACAATGTCAGATCTAACTGAACATTTATCTCATTTGTAAATGGATTAGGCCCCGCTATGGCCCAATTAGCAACTGATGGATTAGGAGTGTCATTAACGCCTAAAAGCATCAAAGCTGTTTGGAAATCAGGGGTACCCCAACCGACATTATAATCAGGACTGGTATAGTGATCTGCACTTTTAATGATCGTATTTCGTATAGCTGCGGGCTTCAATTTACTATTTGCCTGCCATAAACATGTAGCCCAGCCTGCTATTTGCGGCGTAGCCATAGATGTACCGGCATCAGCACCTAAGCCGCTGCTGAATGCGTCAGCAACTATAACATCTGCTCCCAAATCGCAAACATCCGGCTTTCTTTGTCCACCTGAATTGGGGCCATGACCGCTGATTGGATCCGATGTTTTATTTGCATACACAGCCCCCACTGTTAAGGCACTATCAGCGTCTCCCGGCGTAAGTATATAATGCCAGGGAGTACTCCCATCATTGCCTGCCGAGGATACAAATAATATTCCCTTTTGAGTGGCCATATTTGCAGCCTTTGCTGCATCTGTGGACTTACCATCTATATCGCTATAACTAAGAGAAGAATTATCGAAGATGTCATAACCGAGCGAAACGGAGATAACATCTGTACCCAGGCTGTCAGCCCGCTCCGTTGCAGCCAGCAGATTATCCATTTCTACAGGCTGTTCAGAATTGTCATCTTCAGTTATATACAATGCATATTGTGCATAGGGAGCTGCACCTATATATATACCCGGCTCATTACCTGCCATTATAGACAATACTTCGGTGCCATGGTGATCATAGCCGTAAATATCATCTGTGTTCAGCACAAAATTGTGCATATCGAGTAATCTACCTCCGGCCCTCATGCTATCAAATACCGGATGCGTATCAACAGATAGGAAACCTGCATCTAACACAGTAATGAGCATTCCCTCTCCTCTATAGCCATGGTCATGCAGATAGTTGCCATTTACCAATAATGTTTGTGCGCTGGCGCTGCCGTAGTCATCAGTTTTCTTGGCAGCAGGAATATTTTTGAACGCCTTATTTTCGACACTGAACTTGCTGTTGCCTCCAGCAGCTTTATGCAGCC
>JBQCEX010000401.1:0-8466 GCA_051959855.1 Flavipsychrobacter sp.
ATATGCAGTTACTGAATTGATATTGCTTATAATAGCAGGCACCCCTGTCGTCTGCTCGTTTGTCAATACCGGATGAAAACCTTCAGTAACAATGAGCCCGCTGCTGGTATATTGGTTGACTACGTTCTGTCCTATGGTCCAGTCTGCAAATAACCCTGGACTGCTATAGCTTGCGCCCGCATTAGCTATTACGCTTTTATAGGCAGTCAGCTGTGCATTTACGCTAATGCTGTAGCCTGCCAGTAACATGATCAGTATGATTTTATACTTGTTCATACGCTTACTTTTTATAGACTACAAATTGAAAGTATTCATCGGTTAGCGTCCCTGAGGTATTCGCTGTTGAAATGTACAGATAACCTCCTGAGCTTGTAGCCTGTACGAAGCCCAGTGTTCCGTCCAGCGTAGCCACACATGCAAAGTTTTGGTAGTAGTAACTCTCACCTGTAATGCTGAATGTATACGTACCGGAACCTGTAGTATGCGAGCCAAGGGTAATGTTTCCTGAGCTAGCGTATATAGTACCTGTAGGGCTCACAGTTGCCCAGGCTATAGGCAGCATGTTAGTAGTGTCAGAACCTCTTTGGATCTTATTACCGGTAGTGATATTACCCTGTGCCACTATGTTGCCATAAGGGTTACTGCTGAATGGATAAGTGCCGGATGGATATGCATTGTACGCAGTTATATTCCCAGACCATGAGGAAAATGATACTGACTTTACTCCACCACCTACTATTTCAAAGGCGTCTAAAGTATCGTTGTATTGAATACCCCAGGTAGGATAGGCTGAGCTATGAGACACGATCATCTGCGTAGGGTTGGTAGTGCCATTTTGGAAAATGGTGATTCCATTAGCGCTCTTGGCATAAGATGCCGCTCCAAGTTGCGTAGAGCCCAGGTCGACAAATGAAGTGCCGCCTGAAGTATCTGCCTGTACATTAACATACATAGGACTATGATTCCATTTAATGTTCTTCCATGTCCCGGTAGTTGCAGTTCCCTTGCCTATCATACAGTTTACAACTCCCAGAGAAGTACTGGTAGCCAGTTGCGTTTCTTTATACACCACGGTACCTGTTGCGGAGTCATCAGAAATAGTAAACTGCAGGTTTACTGTTTTGCCTGCTACCGGATTATTGCCATTACGCAATGCAGCCTGGTAGCTTAAGCCTTCGCTCTGTTGAGCGGTGGCAGCCTTTGAAAAGCACAAAAGCGCCAATAGTAGTAAAAGTTTGTTTTTAGTGTACATAAGTGTCAGTTTTGATTTTTGCCTACTCTATAACCTTTTCGGCTTCCGGTGCTTACTCTTTATGGGATTTTCAGCAGCTCCCTTTAGAAAAGTTTCATTGAAGGTGGGTTGGGTTGCTGGGCTTGTATAATCTTCCAGGTTTATTACGAAGAATAGTACTATTCTTAACGATAGGAGTGTCTTGCTTTTTTCAATGCAAAGTTGCATTGCCCCTCAGAGTTTAATAAGAGTATTGGCACTGTTTGTGAGCAGTATCGTTACGGATTCTTTAGTGTATTTATACGTCGCGCGAAGCGTACATTTACTCGAACTGATTTACTATGAGCAGTACACGTTGTTATATTTAACTGTATTTTTAGGGCTTCTACATAAGACTAATGCATGGCTAAGCTTATCACTATTCTAAGTATTCTTATTCTCTCAGCAGTACAGCTATATGGGCAGGCAGAAAGGAGCAATAACGGTGTAATATCTATCGGTGTAAAAGATCAGGTTTATTCCAGGTTATTATCAGAAAATAGGGAGTTGAATATTTATTTACCTGACAGTTATAATCCTTCTGATACAGTGGCTTACCCGGTTATTTATTTACTAGATGGAGGTACAGATGAAGATTTTATTCACGTTGTAGGTCTTGTACAATTCAACACATTCCCATGGGTCAACCGTTTGCCTAAGTCTATAGTAGTAGGTATTGTAAACAAGGATAGAAAACATGATTTTACGTTCCCCACTACTGTAAAAGCAGATAAAGAAAAGTTCCCCACTACCGGCGGATCAAAAACCTTTATTTCGTTTCTGGAAAAAGAGCTGCAACCGTATATCAAAGCGCACTATAAAACAAACGATAACAGGACCATTATAGGAGAATCACTTGGCGGCTTGCTTGCAACAGAAATCTTATTTGAAAAGCCAAACATGTTCAATAAATACATCATTATAAGTCCAAGCCTCTGGTGGGATAACGGCTCGATCTTAAAGAGGAAGATGTCCATATCTGCTACTAGCCCTGCAAATAGAACAAGGATCTATATCGGAGTTGGAAAAGAAGGCCTTGCCCCAACTGAAGAATCCCATGTAATGGAAGTAGATGCGAATGTGCTTGCAGATAAAATAAAAGCGTTAAATAACGGAAATATCTCGCTATATTTCGATTACCTTCCCGAAGAAACACATGCCACGATTGCACATCAGGCCCTGCTTAATGCATTTAAAATTTTGGGTCAGTAATCCCTTGTATTACTATCGGCAGTACAAATGATTCCAGTACATTATAATGAGCATGAGATACATGATCTTTGTATGATTGCATGCTGCGTAACATAACAGCCTGGTACTCTTTGGGCAATTTTAAAAGTATTTCTTTAAGTTTACTTAAGTCCCCTTCTATGGCAGCCTGCCGTTCATGGCGTTCTTTGGGTAATTCTCTATCGAGGGTGTCGATATCCTGTTCAAAAGTTTTACTTACTTCAGCATAAAAATCTTTCAATTTTGGATCGCTTGAGAATGTCTTAATGTGTGTGAATTTTATTGCTGTCTTTTTTTCTTCATTATCCATTTTCCCATCTGCATTGGCTGCAAGAAGTGATATATATAAGGGGAATTTAAGCAGTTGGTCAGCTTCCTGCTTGGTTAGATTCTTAAATTCCTCAAAATGTGTGTTTAATGTTGTCATGCTCAATAGTTTGATGCATAAAAACATAAACATCTTGCCAGTAAATGTATGATGAATAGTACCATTTTGATTAAATTGGCAGATCAATCTATAAAAGCTATGAATATTACGTTGAAATACAAAACAGTTGATGAGTATTTTGCAAATGCACCAGCACACACGCTTCATTTGCTTAAAGAATTAAGGGAGACAATAAAACAGGCTGCACCGAAGGCAGAAGAGGTGATTAGCTATAATATGCCTGCAATAAAGCAAGGCAAAGTGCTGGTTTACTATGCTGCATACAATGGACACATTGGTTTTTACCCTACAGCCTCACCGATGATTGTTTTTAAAGATCAGCTAACAAAATACAAAACATCAAAAGGTGCTATTCAATTTCCACTTGATGCACCTATACCTAAGCAGTTGGTCAAGGACATCGTTAAATTCCGCTTGGCCAACGTGCAGGAAAAAGAGCTGTTGAAAAAAAAGTAAAAAATAGCAAATTTTCGCCCCGTCAGTTCAGCCGAGCAGAATCACTTATTCTACTTAAGCTCTGCACGATATCAAACGTTACAAAACCATCCTTTACTACTAGCTGCACGCTGCTTTTATCCATCTTTATATTTGCCAGATTTTGTATATACAACAAATGCTTTTGTTCATCTGTACAGTATATTATTGCGCTATTATTAGCGCATCTCTTGCAAGTCCAGATTTGCTGCGAAATATTATCCAGGAATGCCTGGCAACTTCTTATAACATCCACAAAAGGGAGGCAATTTAACTGTTTCACAAGTATGCTTTCTCCTTCGTTAAGCAAGGAAAACTTTTTAGTGCTGTAAGCTATTTCTTCTGCAACTTCCTTTTTCATCTCTATTTGGCTTTTGTATTCATTCTTTTCTGCTGTTCATTCATTATTTCATTCAGATAGGGTTGCGTTTCATTCTGCAATTGTGATACAGTAATATCCAGTGCGTGTGAGTTGTTGGCAAGCTGTAACCAGGGCTTGGAACTGCCAAACGGATAAGCTCCAAACACTATTACAGGTGTTCCCTGGGCCACTATATCACTCTTACCTTTTAATATCCATTCATCTGCCCAGTTATACAAATCCTGGGCATCATTAGAGCTTAGTCGCAGGCATGAATGTGAAGCCGGGTATCCGGGCATAGCATATTCATGAAAGCCTATGCCTTCCTTGTTTTCTATATTGAAGTTCCATTTCAGGTCCCATTCGTCATTAAAGGTGCTATGTGTTTCTTCTGCTTTCCAGTTAGTATGAAATAGCCCGGTAGGGGTCGTGTCCTTTTGTCTGCCCATATTGGTTGGCCCGGTATATACCAACTGACCATGCTCATAAGCGGCAAAATATTGTGCAGGATAAGAAAAGAAGATAACCTTATTTACATCCTTTAAAAACGGCGCACTTGCCGGAAATGGGGAATATTGATTCGCGTTACCCTCCAGTTTTAATGGAACAATCAGTGTGTCCAGGTTGCTGATATGTGCTGAGTCTGTCCTGTTTACGGCAAGTAATATAGGCAGTACATTATCAGGCAAATATTTTCTTATGTGCTTTATGCTGTCTTTTGCCGTTACTAGCCTGTAGCTGGTGCTGGCAGGTACTATTGCGGGTCTGTTAGGCTGAGTAGGAAGAGTTGAAGTTTTAGTATCGGTTGTTGTGCTTCCATTGTTAGTGTTATTTATGCAAGCGCTAAGTAGTAGGGCAGGAAATACAAACCTTATTATTTTGTACATGTGTTTCTCGGCAATTTGCCTATTAGAAGTAAAATTGTGCCAAGTATTCGCCGACAAAATTCCTGTATTAGCCTACTCTTACTATCGTTAGCCTAAACTTTTTTTGATTTCTCACTGCTTGCCGACCTTTACGTTTCTGTACTCTGGCATATCTTTTTTACTCATTACTAAATGAGTATGAACGAGGAATCGGCGGCATTTTATTCAGAGGCGCTTCATTTATTACATGAAAGCGGCGTTCCCTTTATGCTGGGCGGCGCATTTGCTATCTTTCATTACACAGGCTTGTACCGCGATACTAAAGATCTTGATGTTTTTCTTAAGCCGGCTGATTACCCCAAAGTGCTGAAGTTTTTTGCCGAACGTGGCTATAAAACCGTGCAACATGATGTCCGTTGGCTAGCTAAGATTTACAAGGGTGATTACTTTATTGATGTTATATACAATAGCGTCAATAATATTTGTACTGTCGACGAGACATGGTTCGACCATGCTGCGGAAGGTGTTTTTTGCGGCGTTGATGTAAAATTGCTGCCCGTTGAGGAATTGATCTGGTGTAAGAGCTACGTATGGAACAGGGAGCGTTTTGATGGGGCAGATATTAATCATGTAATATTAAAACAAGGTAGAAGCCTGGATTGGAAACGTCTGCTTGACAGGCTTGATCCCCACTGGCACATACTGCTGGCGGAATTACTAATGTTCCAGTTTATATATCCGTCGGAGTACAGGGAAATCATACCGAAATGGCTTTTTGATGAACTGATGACCCGTGCACATCATCAGTACGACATGCCCGCGCCATACCTTAATGTTTGCCGTGGCCCTATGGTTGATAATACGCAGTACGCAATAGATATTAAGGAGTGGGATTACAAATCATACACAATAATGACAACCTGATTTGACTATGGAAAATAAAGTACGGATAGCGGCAGTAGGTGATATACATGTTAGGTCTTCTGATAAGGGTAAGTGGGCGTCCTGTTTTCGTAAGGTGTCAGATCAGGCTGATATATTTATTATCTGCGGCGATCTTACTGATACCGGTGATGAGAAAGAAGCGGAGCTTTTAGCAGAAGAACTAAAGGAGTGCCGCATACCTGTTATTGCTGTACTGGGCAATCATGATCATGAAAAAGGTAAACATAAGCTCATCCGCCAGATAATGCAGCAGGCAAGGGTCTGCATGCTGGATGGGGAAGCAGTCGTTATAAAAGATATTGGTTTTGCAGGTGTTAAAGGTTTTGGCGGAGGTTTTGATAATCATATGTTATCTATGTTCGGCGAGGAGGCTATGAAGGCCTTTGTGCGGGAAGCTGTTGCTGAAGCGCTGCACCTGGATCGTGCGCTTGCTAAACTGGAGCAGGAAAATCCAAGCCTGAGAAAAATCGTAATTACCCACTATGCGCCCATACAGGCTACTATTAAGGGCGAGCCGGAAGTAATTTATCCATTCCTTGGCTCGTCACGGTTGGCAGAGCCGTTAGATAAGCGCCAGGTATTGGCAGCATTCCATGGTCATGCCCATGCGGGAGTATTGGAAGGCATGCACAATAATGTGCAGATTTTTAATGTGGCTTTACCCATTTTGCACAAATTGGGATATACTGATGGCTTCTATCTGTTTGAGATATAATGCCTGAATCTCTGTGCACGGTATTTGTATCACTTATTGAAATTACTTTTCACGGTTAATCAAACATACTTTATGGGTACATATGCTCAGTATCAAAGCTGTATTGAAGCCTGTCTGCGTTGCGCAGCTATTTGTAACTATTGCGCATCTTCCTGTACAAGGGAAGAGAATATGCAAATGATGGCTCGCTGCATTCAGCTTGATATGGAATGCGCAGCTATCTGCTATTCTGCAGCTCAGCTTATGAGCCTGGGCAGTGCAAAAGCCAAAGAGGTATGCGCCATTTGTGCCGACATTTGTGAATCATGCGCAGAAGAATGCGGCAAGCACGATAATGAGCATTGCCGCAAATGCGCAGATTTTTGTCGCAAATGTGCGGAAGAATGCCGGGCTATGGGCAAATAATATTTGATCGATAGCTTAATGCAAGCTATTGCTATGAAGTGTTCATGTGGATATGTTTATTTGGAAGTGGCATCTTGCTAATAGTATCTTGCCATTAGCCGATTAGCTACTCATCGTATCAGCTAATCGGCAAAGTTCTTTGACATACTGTAAACCCGAAAATGTGAACAAGTAGATGTCCGCATTCTTCCCCTTTTTTATTGAATGCTTCAATGCCAGGGTATAAAGAAGCCTGTTTATACCCTTTTATACCTTTGTGAAAACTGCTAAGATCCGCTAAGGGACAATCATACAGCCCAAAATGCCAAAACCGCTAATTTTTTTGCAAAGCGAAAAGCAAACTCTGATAGTAATCATTTTATCATGTGATGTGTGTCATTATCCACAAAATTCCTTGTAGATACTTTTAGGTTGTATCAATGCATAAATGCATGGAAGCAACTCAGGTAAAAAGTCCGTTAATCATTCGCAGCCTTACCGGCTTATTAATTATAGGCGTTATAGTGGCTATGACTTATGTAGGTGCCAATGGCTTCCTGTTGCTATTGCTGGTGATAAATGAGCTGGCAATATTGGAATACCAAAAGCTCATCAGTCGCACAGGCGTATTGATACAAAAGCTTCCTTGCCAGATAGTTGGCGCGTTGCTCATTTTCATTACTTGGCTGCTTACTGAGCAGCTATATCCTTCACCTTTATTGCTATTGCTTATACCTGTTATACCACTAATGTTTGTTATCGAGTTGTTTCGCAAAAGGGAAAATCCTTTTCAGAATGTATCCTTAAGTATTGCAGGCTTAATGTGGATCAGTGTTTCACTCTCATTATTTCTCTGCATAGGCTTTTTGCCTTTTCAGGGCGGGCAATATGTTTCCAATATGGTAATGGCATATTTTGTCATCCTATGGTTTGGAGATACTGGCGCATACCTTGCAGGTATATTGGCCGGCAGACATAAATTATTTCCCCGTATTTCACCTAATAAAACCTGGGAGGGTAGTATTGGTGGTCTTGTTTTCGCACTGCTTGCCGGTAGTCTGAATTTTATACTTTTTCATCACATGCAGCTAAGTCAATGGTTATGGCTGGCTATTATTATAAACATCAGCGGCACTTTTGGTGATTTCACAAAATCAATGCTGAAGCGGAGTGTGGGTGTAAAAGATTCCGGCAAGCTGCTGCCCGGTCATGGGGGCATACTGGATCGGTTTGATAGTCTTATTGGCTCTGCTCCCTTTGCTTTTATTTATCTCTACTATATCCTTTAGACTTACACCCATTTAGCTAGGCCAAAATCCTGTCTATGTGGCAGCAAGGCGTTTTTGGGGAATATCCTGAAGCTGTAATCAAAGGCGCCTGGTGGTAGTGAAGCTAACTTGCACTCATAGGTCACCGTTCCTTTGTTAATTACAGTAGCGCTTAGCTCTTTGGTAAATTCCAGGCGCTCGCCCGGCTTAGTATTTTTGCGCAAGAAGATAATTTCAATCCCAATATCCTTAATAGTAAGATCTCCGAGATCCAGTATCACTTTTATTTCAATGTCTTTATCCGCTTTCTCCAGGTTTGATGTAATTGAAATAACATCTATTTCATTCCACTCCATTAACAGGTGCTTTTTCCATGCGGCTATTTGTCTTGCCTGGCAGAAGTTGTCTTCATATAGCTTTTTGCTTCTGTCGTGGAGCTTGTTATAATAATTGTTTTGATATTCTTTTAGGGCACGCCCCATTGTATAATTAGGACTGGTTGCCA
>JBQCEX010000402.1:0-6473 GCA_051959855.1 Flavipsychrobacter sp.
TTTGCAGATAGATAGCTTTACTAAAAAGGGTATTATATGAAAAAGAGTCTTTTCCTGAAGGGGTTATTATATGGTTTTCTTAGCTGGGCAGTGCCCTTTGCTGTATCATTTATTTTTTATAGGCCTGGCGGTACGATCATCAGCAATGATATGTTCCGATCTGTTATGATAGCGACCGCTGCTATTTCAGGCGCTTTCTTCTTATACCGTTATTTTAAGAACGTTCAGCAGAATTATACGCTTAACGGCTTTACCATAGGTATAGGCTGGTTTCTGCTCGCTATGGCGCTGGACTATATTTTGCTGCTCCCTATTATCAGTGTTTCTTTTGGTATATACTTTAAGTCTATTGCAATGCGGTATATCATATTGCCGGCCATGAGCATTGCCATGGGTTTTCTGCTGCAAAAACGATACAAGAGATCTCCATCCTTATAAAGTTATTTTAATAACCTGTACACATCATTGTAATATTCTACCACGCCGTTTTCATTAACCCCGGCAGCCATATATACCACAAATGTGGGTACGGGTGCCGGGATAGCCTGAGTGACCGGTGACTGATGGCGAAAGCAGGCTTTAAGAAAAGCTGTATCTACAGGCTTTGGCAATAATGCATTCGCCAGACCAACCGGGTCTTGTATGCGAATGCAACCATGACTACGCCAGCGGCTAACAGAAGAGAAAACATACTTGAGATTAGTATCATGCATATAAACGGAATAGGGGCTGGTGAGATTAAATTTCAATACGCCCAAGGGGTTATCGCAACCTGTGCCCTCCCGTATCTGGTATGGGAAATTATTTCTAGTAAGGGCATGCCAGTTGATTGAATATGGCGAAACAATATTTCCTCTTGAGTTAAGCACGACCATATCCATCTTTGTCAATAAGCCAGGATTTCTTTTAAATGAATTGAGCCATTCGTTTACGGCTATGCTGCGGGGCATATACCAGTAAGGATATAGAATAACCTCGCTGCAATAGGCGGCAAACCTTGGCGTTCTCTTATCGGGCTGGCCCAATACAGCACGCATATTCAGCAGCAAGACCGACTTTTTATAATACCTGAGCGTCGCCGATGGAATATCTACGACAACAAAACTATCAAGCTGAAAATGCCATATCCAACGGTAATAATTAATGGATGTTATCAGCTTTCTCGTCTTGCTGATGTCTTTTACTTTTCTGCAAGTGTCCAGTTCATGCTTTAGCAGCTTGTAATCCCTGGTTTGCGGTTCCAGCTTGTCTATAAATGCGAGCAAGCCTGCCCCATCTGTTACCTGACTGAGGGCTTGTAATAAATAATCATTGTCGCTGTTTCTGTATCGCGCAGATATGCCATCATAGCTTATCCATCGGTTAATATTGTTTCCCTGGTATATGTCCTTGCACAAAGCAATAGCGGCATCTGTTACCAGGTAGTCAGCCTTTTTGGCAAGTGCCGTGTCAGTTGGTATTGCCTTAGTGTAATTGCTGATTTCAGTAAGATGATATTTCGCTGGATTGAGTCCCAGCTTTGCTGCATCATTAATGGATTTAAGAAGCGTTTGCAGTTTATCTGTTTTAATTGAGGGGCGCAGCCAAAATAGCTCATTATTGGTTTGCTTATAAAAACGTTTTACAAGCTCCGGATATAGCAATGCTGCATTACCCTTCGGTGTCGCAGTAAGGAATAAAAATATGAATGCAAATATGAGTGGGCGCATTTTAGACTCTTCTTATTAGGCGTGGGCTATGAATAATGGGATGTTTAGCAACTTAACTATAGGGCCGGAATTACTAGGTGTCAGCAGCCTTGACCATTTATTTCTGCCAAAACCGCCCATAGCGGCAATAATATTTTGGCGACCGAGGAAGTACTCCATGAGCCTGTTCCTTGAATTTCCCTGTAGCAATACAAAAGCAACATTGCTGAAGTATATACTCAGCCACTCTTTCAGTCTATGGTGTTCATCTATGTTTTGCTCATGATCTGTACGAATCTCCAGTACAGTTGCTTTCTTATCTTTCAGCTCGGGGAACAGGTGGATAAATTGCCTGATGGCATAGACTGCTGAAGGGCTTCCATCGTAAGTGAAAACTATTTCATCAATTTGATCGAACTGGTGAGGTGCTATAATTACGGGGCATTCTGCTTCATGCAGCATTTTTTTCAGATAATGCTGTGAAAGGCCATCCTGCCGTTCATTCATAGTAAAATTGGCATCAGTAATAACCACATCGGCATACCGGCATTCTAACACAAGCTCATCCCAGGGCAGACCTCTATCCCTATGTGTTACAAATGTCGTTTCCCTGCTGATGCATGCATCTTTGAATTGTTGAATCAACTGCTCGCAGTGTGCTCGCGCATTTTCATTTTCAGGCATACTGGTATCCGACTTTATTTCCATATTCAGCTTATTATCCTTCATGCTGGTTACCAATACGTCTTTATGTTTCAGCGTTTCCATAAATACGCCTGTCAGCTTTGATTTTGTTAGCTTGGCCAGGAAGCATGCAAAATCCAATGTGGACTTTTGAGGTTGCAGGCAGCCGGTAGCTAAAAGTAGTTTTCTCATATCGCAAGGTATAGATTGCTTCAAAGCTATTTCCTAAAGCCAGTTCAGTTGGTGACCTTTATCAGCCGCAAGAATGATCGTTATCTTGAAATTGAAAAGCCGACCACAACTCGTGCAGCCGGCTATATTCCTGTCGGCATCAATACGCCATTGCCGGCAGTCTTTGTGCTACGAAGAATACACACTAAACCATTCCCATGCCCCTATGATCCGGTTTTTCCGCCTTCACCTTACCACCTTCATCTGTCTGTTTACATTACATCCACTCAGCACTAAAACGATTGAACTCATGTCTTAAATTATTTACCACCCGTTCCTCTGCCTTATACTTATTTCCAAGCTCGTTAAATTGTTCCCGAAATGCCCCGTCAACATGGCCTGCGCCCGCACGTGCCTCACTGCTCATTTCATGTATACTGCTGCGAATGTCATGTTGCAGGCGTTCTATATTATCTTTCTGTACTGTGAACTGGTTTTCATAATGTTCCAATTTTTTGGCTATTTCAGCAGAAGTATTTTTCCCACCTATTTCAGTTAGCCTGCTTTTTAGTATGCTTATATCCTGCAGGTAAAAGTCAAGGTTGCTTAACCATTCATTGTAAGAGTGATCTATTTTCTGGATGTTTATATCGCTCATGGCTTAAATAATTTTTTAACAAAAGTAGCACGGAGGGTAAACCAGTTTAATGATAACAGTCATCCTGTTTTATGATTGCAATTACTACAATGCTTTTATACGGTGGCTTCCTTTGTGTTACAAACGGAAATAAATGGCGCAAGATTATTGCAGTGCACAAGAAGCTGTTGCACTGGTAGAAAGTGGAAACAGAGTGTTTATTCATGGTAGTGCGGCAACACCTTTGCCTCTGATAGAGGCGCTTTTAAACAGGGCGGGTGAGCTGAGCAATGTAGAGCTGGTAGCTATAAGTACCTATGGCAATATAGACTGGAACAGGCCAGAAGTGCGCAAAAGTTTTTATTTGAACTCTTTATTTGTTTCAGCAAATGTGCGTGATTGGGTAAATAGCGATGCCGGTGATTATGTACCGGTTTTCCTGAGTGAAATACCGCAATTATTTGAACGAAAGATATTGCCGATAGATGTGGCCATTGTGCAGGTATCACCTCCTGATGAGCATGGCTATTGCACGCTCGGCACTTCGGTAGATGCTGCACTTAGTGCGGTACGTACTGCCCGTATAATTATAGCACAGGTTAATCCGCGAATGCCACGTGTGCTGGGAGATGGCATCATTCACAGCTCGGCTTTTAGCGCGATGGTATGGCATGAGATGGAATTGCCGGAAGTAAGCTACCAGGCTAAAAATAATGGTGTTACAGAACAAATAAGTAAGCAGGTAGCTGCCCTAATAGAAGACGGAGCAACATTGCAAATGGGCATAGGCGGTATACCGGATACTGTGCTGCGTTATTTGACTAATCATAAGGAATTGGGCGTGCATACGGAAATGTTCTCCGATAGCATAATACCGCTTATAGAGAAAGGCATTGTTACGAATCAGCATAAGAGGATACGCTGCGGTATTACAGTGAGTTCATTTGTGTTAGGCACACGTAAAGTATATGATTTTGTACATGATAACCCTGCAGTAGCATGTATGAATGTAGCCTACGTAAACAATAGCGATATCATTAGTCGAAATCCCAAAGTAATAGCGATCAATAGTGCGATAGAGGTGGATCTCACAGGCCAGATATGCGCAGATTCTATTGGCACTTATCAATATTCCGGCATAGGTGGCCAGATGGATTTCATGCGTGGGGCAGCCCTATCCGACGGCGGCAAACCTATTATTGCACTGCCATCTACTACGACAGATGGAACTTCCCGCATTGTACCCTTTTTAAAACAGGGGGCAGGTGTTGTCACTACCAGGGGGCACATTCATTATGTGGTTACGGAATATGGAACTGTGAACCTGTATGGTAAAAATATGGCGCAGCGTGCCAGGCTGCTTACTTCCATTGCGCATCCTGCTCATAGGGAAGAGCTTGAGAAAGCCAGCTTTGAACGATTTGGCAAAGATGCGATCAATGCAAAGGCATAAGTAAAAAAGGCGAGAGCATTGCTGCCCCCGCCTATACTCTGCCATGTCACCCTATTTTATTTTTACTTTAGTAGAGGCTTTCTGTGCTGTTTCTGTTTTAGGCAGTATTACATGCAGCACACCATCTTTGTATTCAGCTTCTATAGCATTTTGCTTTACTTCGCCGGGCAATGTAAAGGTGCGGCTGAACCATGAATAATTATATTCGCGACGAGTGTAGTCTTTGTCTTTTTCTTCCTTGTTCTCTTCTTTTTCAGCACTTACAGTCAGCATATTTCCATCAATATCTATGTTGAAATCCTCTTTTTTCATGCCTGGAGCTGCTATTGCCATTTCATAATTTTTATCACTTTCTGTAATGTTCACTGCAGGCACAGTAAGCGAACGATCCCATGTCGGCTCAGTCAGCATGTCACTCCAGGGGCTCAGGAAGTCATTAAATAAGTTGTTCATTAAAAGGCCGCCGTTTCTGCGGGCCAAAGTTCTTGTTGCCATAGTTTTCTCTTTTGTTTTAGTGATTTAATATCACTGCAAATCTATTTTGCAGTACAGCCGTTTAAAATGACACCGGGTATCTCTTCATCTGATACTAGTCAGAAGAGTTGCTGACTCGCATCATTTTCATTTATTCATATCTCTTTCATTTTTGTTCAGCATTAAATACAATGCACAGGTTATGACGGATTTAGAGCTGCAACATGCAGTTATGGAAGAGATAAAAAGTAATTTCATTGTTCATCCCAATGAAATCGGTGTTGCTGTGCACCAGGGCGTTGTAACCTTAAGTGGGTTTGTTGATTCCTTCCTGGAAAAGACAATGGCAGAAGTTGCAGCCAAGCGTGTGGCAGGTGTACGTGCTGTAGTGGAGGAAATAAAGTTGCGTTCGCAAATGCAAACGGTTAGAACGGATGAGGAAATAGCTACTGCAGTGAGCAATGCATTATCAGGCTACCTGGGACTGCCGGAAGGTCAAATAAAAATTACAGTAGAAAGCGGACGTGTGACGCTGGATGGAAACGTAAATAGCGAATCTCAAAAAGAGATGGCTACGGATGCCATAAAGTACATTATAGGCATCAGGTCCATTGATAATTTTCTTTTTGTAAATGCTGAATAATATTACCTATGGGCCATAAATATCGGGAACATATTTTCTTTCATTAAGCTGCTGATAAAACTTTTGCGAAATAGCTCTGAAAGGCCACCCCTGCTTTTAGCACCAGTTACCAACATGGTATTTTTACGATCTGTTATCCATGTACTGAAATACTTTTCAGGTTCTATTTCCAGTTTAAGAAAACTTAAATTGCTAAAGTGCCTTTCTGCAAACTCTTCTATGAAATCCATTTCAGGGAAGCCATGTTTTTCATCGGGGTTTACATATACCAATGTAGTCCCAAGTTTCGCAAACTCGGGTAATGAAGTGGCAAACTGTTTGATGGCAAATACAGAGGCTGCACTTCCGTCATAAGCCAGTATTATATTATCCGGCTGCACAAACGTTTCCGGCACAATTACTATAGGGCATTCAGCATGATGCATGGTATTTTCAGCATATTCATTGTACATCTCAGCAGAAAGGTCCTGGTAAAATATATCACTGCTAAATAATAATAGATCTGCAAAACGACTTTCCAGCTTTATATTTTGCTTTACATCTTCAAAGTTCTCATTGTAATTATGGACTCTATATTCTATTCCATGTCGTTGGCACAACTGTTTAAACTCATCGATAATTTTGCGGTCAGTTAATGTCTCTGTGCCTTCCGGTGTATAATACAGCAATGGCGACGCCGCTCCAAACGAGTAGTAAAGAAGTGTATTCCAATAATCAACCTTA
>JBQCEX010000403.1:0-7145 GCA_051959855.1 Flavipsychrobacter sp.
ATCATATAGTAGGCTTCTGCCTCATAGTAGCTGCCGTATTTATTATTTTCAAGAAATGGTAACGTGGCTCTTCACCGGGCGCTTATTTATTTACAAATAGAGCTAACACATACAAACCGAGAAAAGGCAGGATAGAAAGAAAATACCGGCGTACAAATTCCGTAGCATGTATTTGCAGGTGATATGGATCATTAACGAATAAGAAAATCATTTTCACAATCATCAACCCTGCAATGGCTGCAAGATAACTGCCCACCCATAGTGTAAGCGTCCATTTTACAGGATGCTTTATATAGGTAAAACATCCCGCCAGGCAAACTAAAGCAGCGACCAGTATTCTATGCAGAAAAACATGTTGTTGCCAGAAGATATCTCCTGATAGTGGCCCGAAATAATGATCATCTAAAAAATACAACAACAATATAGCTGCAATAGATGTGACTGCTCTCAAATGAATGCGGGCCTTACTTCCAGTCATATCCTTTGCTGTATTGTCGCCAGAGGAGGAATATAAAGCCATACACGATAATAGTGAAGATGTAGTGATGCGCAAAGTTCGTTATAGGCATTCTTTTCAGCACCATGTATGACAATGCTATGAACCGCAAATAATTCAGGAACAATATAGCCATACTGCCACCTATTGCATAGCCCAGCATTCTTTTCCAGGTAGTAGGCAGGCATACCAGGAAGCCGGTAAATATCACCAGTAGTTCAAGGCCATTACATGCGGCATTTATATTTATTACCGGCCAGCCGTACACAAATACGGTTACATTTTTTGCATAGCAATCCGGATAAAATAGGCCCATCGTTTTAGCAGTGATATTGCTAAAAAAATGACACAATGGCTTATCCGGAATGCCGCTGGGCTCTAATAAAAATTTATAGATAATATTCCACAGTATGATCAGTAGCACACCACGAAAGACGAAAATTTTTACTGCCTTTGGCAATCGATCATATTGTGTTCTGATACCTGCAAGCATTATTTCTGTTCTTCTTCCTTCTGCTGCTTGCGCTTGTTATACACCTTCTTTAGACCGTATGATGCACCTGCTGCTATTAGCAGGCTCACACCGCCGTCTATGGGTGTATCGGTTGTATCACCACCAAAGCCCGGGCCTTGCGCCTTTGCTTTAGGTACTATGCATATCATTACTATCAGCAGGGCTATGTATATAGCTGACTTCTTTTTCATCGGGTTTACTCTTTTATAAATTTCGCTGTTAAGTGAATGTTTGCTCCTTTCAGTTCTGCTATGTAGCTGCCTGCTGCAAGGTTATCTATCGGGATGATCGTTTTACCAGTATTACCGTTTGTGTTGGTACTATATACTACCTGTCCTGTCATGCTCAGTATCTGTATTTGTACATCACCGTTTTGATTACCATAACTAAGTGTTATACTGCTGTGAGCAGGGTTGGGTATCACCTGCAGTTTATTATTTTGCAAGGTTGTTATTGCGGCAACACCTGTTGTTGGTTTGCCCACCATATTCAGCTCAAAGCGGCTGGTACCTTGAGAGTTGCTGTCACTTGTTACCTCAAACCAATACGCGTAACCCGATGTCAGTTCTTCTGTTTTGCTTAAGTACTTATCATGCAGGTACAGTTTAGTGCCTGCTGGTATATTATACATGCCTGTCTTTATCACATAGTGCCTGTACATCTTGTAGGCTGTTAGTCCTAATGGAATGCTCGCGCTGTCTGTGTATGGACGAGCATCTATAGCAAGCCTCTTGCCTTCTTTTGATAATGTATAAAAGTCAAGGCTCGGGTTATAGAGCTTTATGGCATCCTGTCTGTCTATTGTATCTGCTGCTTTATCGTCCAGCTTTACCAGCAGCCTGTCCCAGTGGGTGTTGCTGTCTGCCAGTTGCAGTTCTACCCAGTTAGCAGGGCTTGTTGTCTTATAGATAGATGCACCGCCATCTGCTTTAGATGACTCATCAAACTCTATAGTGTTATTTGTATTGGCTGATACGGTAGTAAAGAATGCGCTAAATGATGGTAGCACATAAGATAAGCTGAAAGCATTGGTAACATAAGCACCCGATGTGCCGGATGTTGCATCCCAGGCATAGTAGTTAGCACCCACATTACTTCCTAACACCAATAGGCTCATGTCCACACCACTTGGATATGGATTGCCACAGCCCACAAACTCAGAGTTAGTTCCTTTGGTCAGTGTTATTGTCTGTGTCCCTTGGTTCACAGGCCCTGATGCCTGGAAGGTTGCTGCACTGGGTGTATAGCTTGTGCCTGTAAGACCTTCACCTTTAGCGCCACGCACCAGCACGCGCAATAGCTGGTATTGCTTCCAGCTTTGTGTAGTAGCTGAAGTAAATGCCACCCATCCGGGGTTAGTACCTGTAGTGCTGGTATCAGCAAGGGTAGGGTCGAACCAGAAGGCTGATGGGTTGTTGGTTGGTGTAGTGGTAAAACCATTCGTAGAGCCACCTGATCCTGTTATATCTATACTGTCTGTTAATTGAGACAGCGCTATACTATCAGTGAAAGGATGACCAAGGAAACGGAAGCAGCGCCTGCCGGGTATGTAGCGCTGTACACCTACATTGCCGCTTATAGTGCCCGCACTCTGGCCTATACTGCCCGTGTTCGATGCATCAGATGTGAGCACGAGTAAATTATTAGTAGCTAAAGTATCACCCGACAACACCTGTATTTTGCCGCCAAACTTTATAGTATCGCCGGTAATGTTTGAAGTGCCGCTCTTGCTGAATTTCAAAGTACCACTACCACTGAAGCCATTGCCACTGTTAAAAACATTTCCTTTCACTGTTACTATCACTCCGGTACCAGTATTCAGCGAAACGCCTCTATTTATAAAAAGATCGGAACAGCTAAATGATGAAGGTGCTGTGCTGGAGGCTATAACCGCTTCCACGGTATCGCCTGGTGTGCCGTCACTCCAGCTGCTGCCATCCCAGGTAGTGCCGGTCAGGTATCTCATCACTGAGGCTTTATTGCTTTTGCTACCGTCTTCATAAGCAACATACAAATTGTTATCTCTATCCACAGAAATAAAAGTATATGCGGCAGTTCCTCCTGAGAAGCCAGCACTTCCCAATATTGACCAACTGCCGCCACTGTATTTCATTACACTAGCTTTGCTCGATACATTGCCGTCCTGGTAGGAAACACATGGTATATTATGGCTATCAATCGTCATATTAACATAGCTTGTACTACCGACAGTAATACCGGCACCTCCAATAGCCGACCAACTACTGCTACTATATTTCATTACAGTAAGCTTATTGCTTACGGAAGCATCTTCAAATGCTACATAAGGTATATTATTGCCATCAATAGCTATAGATGGGAACTGAGCTGTGCTAGCTGAAATACCTGCCGAACCCACATATACCCAGGTATTGCTGCTGTCCCTCATTACGGACAATTTGCTGGAATGGCTTACATCAGTATACGCAACATATGGCAAGCCACTTGTATCAACAGCTATAGTAACCCGACCTATGGTACCCGCGGAAAAACCAGCTATACCTACAGTATCCCAATTACCACTGCTCGTGTTATATTTTCTAACAACTGCTTTACTGCTTATACCCCCATCCTGATAGGCTAAGTAAAGTTCATTATTTTTGTTAAAAACAAGATTAGTAGATATTGCCGTACCAGCTGAAAGTCCAATACTGGAACCCACATACACCCAGCTGCTACCGTTATATTTTTTCACTACCACTTTATTACTTATACCTGTATCCTGATATGCTACGTATGGAGTGTCATTGTTATCTAATGCTATGGACGTATAGTTCGCAGCCCCGCTTGAAATGCCTGCAGTTCCTACTACAGCCCAACTACCACTGCTGTAGTTCATTATTGTAGCTTTATTTGAAGTGCCGCGATCACGGAATACTATATAAGGGGTACCCACGCTGCTCACAGCAATGGTTGTAAAAGTTACTGTTGATGAGGAAAAGCCTTCATTGCCTACTGAATCCCACTGGGCATTGGCCTTTACTGTTAACAATGAAAAAGAAATGATAAAAGCAAACAATGCTGATTGTAATCTCATTGAGGGATATTAAATTAGGCTTGCAAGAATAAATCTATCTATGGTCTGCAAAACTATCTTTAATATATAAGATTACACATTATTTTTTTAAACACTTTTCGCAGATTACTTTCAAAGATCATAAAATATCAGATACCCCGCAACGTGAAAAATACCCCTTGCAGGTATCGTTATTATTATTTCTGTTCCTCTTCTTTCTGCTGCTTGCGCTTGTTATATACTTTCTTTATACCGTAGGATGCACCTGCTGCTATCAGCAGGCTCACACCACCGTCTATGGGTGTATCGGTTGTATCCCCGCCAAAACCCGGGCCTTGCGCCTTCGCTTTGGGTATTATGCATATCATTGCTACTACCAAGCCGATGTATATCCTTGATCTCAGTTTCATGATCGGGTTTACTCTTTTATAAATTTCGCTGTTAAATGAATGTTCGCTCCCTTCAGCTCTGCTATATAGGCGCCTGCTGAAAGGTTATCTATTGGTATGATACAATGCCCGTTGTTGCCATTAGCATGTGTGCTGTACACTACCTGTCCTGTCATGCTCAGTATATGTATCTGTACATCACCATTTTGTTTGCCATAGCTAAGTGTTATGCTGCTGTGCGCGGGGTTAGGTATTATCTGTAGCTTGTTATTTTGTATTGTTGTTGTAGCTACACCTGTTGGTTCCCCAACCATATTCAGCTCAAAGCGGTTTACTCCCTGGCTGTTGCTATCGCTTGTTACCTCAAACCAATACTGGTAACCCAATGTCAGTTCTTCTGTTTTGTTTAGATATTTATCATGCAGGTACAGCTTAGTGCCTGCAGGTATATTGAACATGCCTGTCTTTATCACATAGTGCCTGTACATCTTGTAGGCTGTTAGTCCTAATGGAATGCTTGCGCTGTCTGTGTATGGTCTTGCATCTATAGCAAGCCTTTTGCCTTCTTTTGATAAGGTATAAAAGTCAAGGTCAGGGTTATACAGCTTTATGGCATCCTGCCTGTCTATGGTATCTGCTGCCTTATCGTCCAGCTTTACCAGCAGCCTGTCCCAGTGTGTGTTGCTGTCTGCCAGTTGCAGCTCTACCCAGTTAGTTGGAGCTGTTGTCTTGTAGATAGATGCGCCGCCATCTGCTTTAGATGATTCATCAAATTCTATAGTGTTGTTGGTATTGGCTGATACGGTAGTAAAGAAAGCGCTAAATGATGGCAGCACATAAGATAAGCTGAAAGCATTAGTAATATATGCACCGGAAGTACCTGATGTAGCATCCCAGGCATAGTAGTTAGCACCCACATTACTTCCTAACACCAATAGGCTCATGTCCACACCGCTTGGATATGGATTGCCACAGCCCACAAACTCTGAGTTAGTTCCTTTGGTCAGTGTTATTGTTTGCGTTCCCTGGTTCACAGGCCCTGATGCCTGGAAGGTTGCTGCACTTGGTGTATAGCTTCCGCCTGTAAGACCTTCACCTTTAGCGCCACGCACCAGCACGCGCAATAGCTGGTATTGCTTCCAGCTTGTGGTAGTGGCTGAAGTGAAAGCCACCCAGCCGGGGTTAGTACCTGTTGTGCTGGTATCAGCAAGTGTCGGGTCAAACCAGAAGGCTGATGGGTTGTTGGTTGATGTAGTAGTAAATCCATTGGTAGAACCACCTGATCCTGTTATGTCTATACTGTCTGTCAGCTGAGAAAGTGCAATACTATCCGTAAACGGATGACCAAAGAAACGGAAGCAGCGCTTGCCGGGTATGTAGCGTTGCACGCCTACATTGCCGCTTATAGTGCCAGCGCTCTGGCCTATGCTACCCGTATTTGATGCATCTGATGTAAGCACCAGTAAACTATTAGTAGCTAAAGTATCACCCGACAGCACTTGTATTTTACCACCAAACTTTACAGTATCGCCAGTAATAGTGGATGTGCCAGCTTTATTAAATTTCAGTGTACCACTACCACTTACACCATTACCATTATTAATAAGATTGCCTTTTATGGTTGCAGTAACTGAAGTGCTTGTATTTAAAGATACACCGCTGTTTATATAAAGGTTATTACAGCTAAATGAGGAAGGAACTGTGCTGGAAGCTATCACAGCATCCACTGTATCTCCCGGTGTACCATTGCTCCAGCCGCTACCATCCCAGGTAGTACCTATATACTTCATCACGGTTGCCTTAGTACTTTTGCTGAAATCTTCATAGCTTACATAGAGGTTATTGCTTCCATCTATACACATAGACATATAATTAGCAGTGCTTGCAGAAAAGCCTGCACTTCCCACAGTTGACCAACTACCACCACTATACTGCTTCACAGTAGCTTTGTTAGATAAACTGCCATCTTTATAAGATACATAAGGGGTATTATATTTATCAAAACGCATATTAACAAAGGTTGCACTACCGGCACTAAAACCTGCACTTCCTACTACCGACCAACTGCCACCACTGTATTTCATTACGGTAGCTTTACTGCCCGACCCTCCATCTTCGTATGCCACATAAGGTATATTATTGGTATCAATACGAACAGAAGTATATAGTGATGTGCCTGTTGAAACACCTGTTGTACCCACATGTACCCAGTTATTACTGCTGTCCCTCATTACAGATAGCTTATTGCTGACGCTACCATCTCCATAAGCAACATATGGCAGACCACTGGTATCAAAAGCCAAAGAAAGATAAGAGACAGAACTTGCAGTAAAACCTGCCACACCAACAGTGTCCCAATTGCCTGTAGTTGCGTTATATTTTCTTACCACGGCTTTATTACTTATTCCAAAATCTTTATACGCCAGGTACAGTTCATTATATTTGTTAAAAGCGAGTGTAATATAGCTTGCGGTACTCTTGGAAATGCCGGTACCGGGGCCCACAGTATCCCAACTGCTGCCATTGTATTTTTTAACCACTGCCTTATTGCCTCCATTTGAGTAAGCAACGTAGGGCGTATCATTTTTATCTAAAGCTAACCAAAAAAAGCGACTTTCTCCATTGCTATCAAAGTCACAATTCAAGTATTGCTTCTTATTTTCAATCGAAACTTCTTAATCGCCATTTTTATGATGTTGCAATGGACAATCT
>JBQCEX010000404.1:0-2643 GCA_051959855.1 Flavipsychrobacter sp.
ATTGCTACCCGCTATAACACGGGGTTTTTAATTATTTTCTGATCTTATTAATTGATGGGATGTATACCTTCTTTAGTTCAGCTCAAAGGCATTCATCACTGCATAATTACCTGCATTGGGGTCTGTAACCCTGAGGTTGTCCAGGTGAAGGGACGCTTCTGTGTAATTACCAAAACTTACGCTGCCTACCTGACCCAATGAATTCTTGTCTGCCACCACGTAGGAAGTAGCTGTATTCATACTCACCTTACCCGGGCCAGATGGAGGCACCCTGCCACTAAAGGTCGAATACTTAGAATCACTTACATAGTTGTAGGCTGTATGCATGGCATATTCTGCTGATGACAATGCCGCAAATGCTGACAAACGGAACCGCTGCCTCGTATCTACTATAATATCCTCATAGCCCAGCTGACGACTCACACAATAGTCCGCAACAACAGCATCCGTATTACCTATCGATACACCACTGTTGTACAACTCATATGAGGCCCTCGATAACTTCTGGTCATCGCTAAGGAAGAAAAACGAGCTCGGTGCAAAATAATCCCTTAACGTTCCCGTAGGAAAACTTATAGCTCCGGATGTAACTGAGCCTATACTGAATGAATTATCATCACTGGCCTTCGAATTACCAAACTTACTGATCGTCACACCCAGCGGAACTATCTTCTGGCTCAGCTGAAGGCTGCCGAACGGATCTACCACCAGCTGACCGCTGCCTACGCTTATCTGCCTGAAGGTTACTACCTCGTGGCTGCGGTCAGGGCCTATCACCTGCCAGTTATCCTTATTGCCTATCGCCGACTGCAACTGCGGCATTACCTGTACCGGGGCTATATTATCTACACTTGCCTGACCGAAGGTCTTGTCAAACGACACATGCACTCGTACAAACACTATCTTGAAGCTTGCCTTGCCTTGCGCTCTCCACGGGTTAGGACCCTCCAGCGACAGGTCTACATAGATTGACAGTATTGTACTGCTGCCCATCTTTATGGCAAACATCGCTCCCATATCTGCCATGAAGTGGAAGGGCGAAAACTGGAACAATACATCAAACCATACTGCTCCCACTGCCTGTATCTTCCATGCATGGGCCATCGCTGATACACTGGCTCCAAACTGTGCCGTATTGGATGTAACCGCAAAATAGGTCTGCACGCTTATCTTCAGGTTGCTGTCATTGGCCAGGATGATCGCCAGGCGCTGCATCGCTGGTAGGTTCATCGCTGGCGGCGGGGTATACTTGGGATGAAAACCCCCTACCGATAACAAAAAGGCCGGATTATCTCCCCAGTACAGTCTTAAGGCCATATCTCCCACCAGACCGAAGGTCAGTATCTTGGAGTCATACAATGAAGCATCAAATGACAAGTACTTCTTGCTGAAATCTATTATGCCCAAAAAGTTTACCTGTATGGCCAGGATGCGGTTCGTATCGCTGGGCAGCACTGCCTTTATTACACCCAGTATGGCCAGCACTACAGGGCTTGGCATCTCTATGATAATACCCAGCTCTATGGTCAGCAGCGTAGGGGTACCCCAGCCTATCTTTGCCATAGGCCCTATCAGGAACTGGCCCTGCTGTACAGGAAATGCCTGCCCAAGGTTGCTGATGATTGTATTGGCATTGGCTACCACATTCTGCGGAAACAATATGTAGTCCAGGCTCCCATCTTTCACACCACTGCGCAGCCTGTCTGTGTTCATTGTACGGTTCAGCCCCAGTAAGCCACCTACACCGTTCAGCGTAAAGCCCATGCCCAGCTGTATCGGGGTAAACTCTGCAGTAATGATGATCAGCAATGAATATCCATCGCTTCCATCCGGCATCCTGGTCGTAAGGATACCTATCGCATTGAGCGATATCTTCGAAAACTTCAGCTGCAATGCTCCCGTATACGTAGACGTTGACTCATCGTAGTTCAAAAACCCTCCACCACTCACAGGATCCGCCTCTATAGAGATACCTAAACCTGTGGGCGGCTTGAACGCTAGCGATAAATCTAATGGACCCAAATTACCTCCTCCTGATGGAAAATCAATAACAGCCTTAACACCAACATTTTCTACCGAAAGAGTCAGAGGACCAACCTCCACAGTAAAAGAAGCAGCAGCAGATATAGGCATTGTGCCATCCGGCTTAACAGTTATAGATAAAGTAAGCGTATCGAAATTTATGCCTAGCAAACTGGCATGAATAGGTATTTGCATTTCAAGACCTGCACCCCCTCTGAAATAAAGGCCTTTCTGATTATTATAACCAATTGCGAGCTCGAAGTCCACATTTAAACCATCTGCAGGAAGTATTTTTTGTAAAAAGTTATCTCCATCACCTGCCTTTAAAGTAAAAGAAGAATTCTGTATTTCGAGGCATATATCTGCATTACAATTGTTATCTATTACATCTAGTATACCTATTACCTTTACATCCCCAATTGTCAAATGGGTACCGCTATTAGCGCCTATAAGATAAGCATTGCCGTTACTTTGAATTTTCTCGGCCGTTATATTAAATTTCAAATTTGTTTTGCCAGACGTATCATAAAACTGTATCCCATTCTTATTTATTTCAAAACCCGGTGTAGTCGTATCAAGAGAAACATCTATACTCCAGTTCCCTACTGTAACTGTGAATGT
>JBQCEX010000405.1:0-7054 GCA_051959855.1 Flavipsychrobacter sp.
CACTGCTTCCATGGCGCTTTTTGTATCTACAATGTTTTCAAACACATCATTGAATGCCTCATGTATAGGTGCATTGTCTATACCCATACAAACGATAGCTTTTACTTTTTCCTGCACCAATTCCTTTATCTCATTGTAATCATTTCCTTTATCCTGACCACCAAGTATTAATATGGTAGGCTTCGTCATGCTTTCAAGGGCATACCATACAGAGTTTACATTGGTAGCTTTACTATCGTTGATGAACTCGATGCCACGCACCATGCCCACGCTTTCGAGGCGATGCTCCAGGCCTTCGAATGTTGCGAAGCTTTCGCGGATCTTGTCTTTGCGGATGTTTGCTATACGAGCAGAAATGCCGGCTGCCATACTGTTATATTGATTGTGCTTCCCTTTTATTGATAAGTCATGTATGGACATATTCAGGTCTTCTCCGTCAACACGGATATGCATGTTTTCTCCGTCTATAAAGCCGCCTTCTGTCAGTTGATTGTTTTCGCTCATCGTAAAGTAAATTGGGTGTGAATTAAAAGAATGGGTTAGTAAATAATTTTTAATTGCTTCGTCGTCGTGGTTTATTATGAAATAGTCTGATGCTGTCTGGTTTTCTGCAATGCGGAACTTTGCTGCCACATAGTTTTCAAATTTGTAGTCGTATCTATCCAGGTGGTCCGGCGCGATATTGAGCAATACAGCGATATCCGGCTTGAAATAACGGATATCATCCAACTGAAAGCTGCTCACCTCCATTACGTACCATTCACAAGGGTGTTCTGCTATCTGCCGTGCGAAGCTGTAGCCAATGTTACCAACCATAGCCACATCATATCCTGCATCTTTCAGCAGGTGATAGGTAAGCTTGGTAGTTGTGCTTTTACCATTACTGCCTGTAATAGCGATGATCTTACTATTGCCTTTATACCTGAAACCAAATTCTATCTCGCTACAAACTTCAATGCCTGCCGCGCGCACCTTTTTCATTATCTCTGTTTTCTCACTGATACCCGGGCTCTTTACAATGCATGAAGCATTCAATATTTTGTCCAGTGTATGACCTTTTTCTTCGAAAGCTATATCGTGCTCTTCCAGGGTTTTCTTGAACTGATCTTTTATAGGACCACCATCGCTCACAAAAACGTCCCAGCCATGCTGTTGACCCAGCAAAGCTGCCCCAACGCCGCTTTCGCCGGCGCCAAGCATTACTAAACGTTTATGTGCCTGTTCGTTCACTATCTTAATTTTAATGTTACTACACTAAGTATTGCCAATATGATACCTACTATCCAGATGCGTGTTACAATCTTAGCCTCGTGATAACCTTTCTTTTGATAATGGTGATGCAGCGGCGACATAAGGAATATGCGACGGCCTTCACCATATTTTCTCTTCGTGCGCTTGAAGTACCATACCTGTATAACCACCGATAAATTCTCTACAAGGAATACACCGCAGATGATAGGTATCAATAACTCCTTTCTTACGATGATGGCCAGCGATGCGATGATACCACCCAGCGCAAGGCTGCCTGTATCGCCCATGAAGACCTGAGCGGGATAAGCGTTGTACCAAAGAAAACCAACACATGCGCCAATGAACGCGCCAATGAAGATGGAGAGCTCACCGAGATTTGGTATGTTCATAATACCGAGGTAGTCGGCAAAAATGTAGTTACCTGATACATAAGCAAACACACCCAGGCAAATACCCGCTATCGCTGAGACGCCTGTGGCCAGACCATCTACACCATCTGTGATATTTGCACCGTTCGACACCGCAGTGATGATGAAGGTGACGAAGATGATATAAATGAGCGGCGTGATCCAGCGAGCTGTTTGGGGACCGAACAATGCACCTACCGCACCCCAGCTGAGCTCGTGGCTCTTTACGAATGGGATCGTTGTTGTGGCGGTCTTTACTCTTACATAAGAATGCTCATTGCAATTTTCATCCTTACGGGAAAACTTGCCTGACATCACTTTCTCTGTCGGATTGAATATAGGATTGCGACCACCAGTAACCTCGCGTGTTACTACTACGTTTTGATTGTAGTACATAGTGAGACCAACGATGATACCAAGGCCGATCTGGCCAATTATCTTAAAGCGACCCGCAAGACCTTCTTTATTCTTTTTAAATACTTTGATATAATCATCAAGAAAACCTACGAGACCCAACCATATTGTAGATACGATCATTAATATGATGTACACATTCATGATGCGTGCGAACAGCAGCGTTGGGATGAGGATGGCTGCAATGGTTATTAAACCACCCATAGTAGGTGTACCCTTCTTTTGATTCTCACCTTCAAGACCCAGATCACGAATAGTTTCGCCGATCTGCTTGCGTTGCAGGAAGCGAATAAGGCGCTTGCCAAACAACATAGAGATGACCAGTGAAAGGATAATAGCCATAGCTGCACGGAAGGTGATGTAGTAGAACACCCCTGCACCGAATAACCTGAAATGGTCGCGTAGATATGTAAACAGGTAGTACAGCATTCAGCTAGTTGTTATTTATTTAAAAGTTTAAAAGCGTCCGTTAATACAATTCTGTCATCGAAAGGATGTTTCACTCCCTTTATTTCCTGGTATGTTTCATGGCCTTTACCTGCGACGAGTATGATATCGCCGGGCTGAGCCAGGCTGCAAGCAGTTTTAATTGCCTCTTTACGATCTGTAATACGCAGCGCTTTTCTACGCTGTGGCGCCGTCAGGCCTGCTTCCATTTCATTCAATATCTCTTCAGGATCTTCGCTGCGCGGATTATCTGCTGTGAAGATGGCTTTGTCGCTGTGCTCGCAGGCAACTTCAGCCATTATCGGACGTTTTGTTTTATCGCGGTCACCACCACAACCCACAACAGTTATGACCTGCTGACCCGCTACGCGCAACTGGTTGATGGTTGCCAAAACATTTATCAATGCATCAGGGGTGTGTGCGTAATCTATTATACCCAGCACTTTATCATTAGGAGACATGTACGTTTCGAACCTGCCGGGAGCGCCATGCAAGTCGCTTAATACCGAGAGCACCTCCATTTTGTCTGCACCGAGCAGGGTGGCTGCGCCGTATACTGCAAGCAGATTGTAAGCATTGAATGTACCGATCATGCGGAAATGCGCTTCCTGACCATCAACAGACATGATGAGACCCGTGAGGTTATTCTCCAGCACCTTGCCTTTGATAGTGGCCGGCACGCGCAAGCTATACGTACATTTTTGCGCCTTTGTATTTTGCAACATCACGAGGCCGCGCTTATCATCTGCATTGGTTAATGCAAAGGCTGAAGCGGGCAGGCCATCGAAGAAGCTTTTCTTTACGCGAATGTATTCATCAAAGGTTTTGTGATAATCGAGATGATCGTGCGTGATATTGGTAAATATGCCACCAACAAAACGAATGCCTTCTATACGCCTTTGATGAATAGCATGAGAGCTCACTTCCATAAATACATACTCGCAACCCGCCTCTGCCATTCTTGCTAACAGCGCATGAACAGAGATCGCATCAGGTGTAGTATGGGTTGATGTTTCTGCTTTATCGTGAATGTGGTTCTGGACAGTAGATATCAATCCGCACTTGTGACCAAGCCCCTCAAACAACTTATATAATAATGTAGCTGTGGTTGTTTTACCATTGGTGCCTGTTACGCCAACCACCTTTAGCTTAGCAGAAGGTTGATGATAGAACGCATCAGCCATCTGGCCAACCGCAACAGCACTGTCTTTCACCTGTATATATACTACAGTTTCCTTTATGCTTTCAGGGAGCACTTCGCAGACAATAACTGATACCCCCTGCTCAACAGCTTTATCTATAAAAGCATGACCATCTACCCGGGTACCTTTTACAGCAATGAAAGCAGTACCTGATTTTGCTTTGCGCGAATCGATACTTAGTTCCGATACCTCTGCAGCAGTATTACCTACTATTTTCAATACCTGAACATCTTTCAATATGTCGTCTAACAATGGCATCCCTATTAACTTAACTGTAGTGTTATATTTTGTCCTTTTGCTATTCTTGTTCCTGCAGGCACGGACTGCGCCTGTACTTTACCACGACCTTGCACCTGCACCTGCATACCCTGGCTCTCCAGGATGTATATGGCGTCTTTCAGACCCATACCTTTTAAATCGGGCATTACATTCTGATATACTTTTGCAGGCTTTATCGTTAGCCTTGCAGTTGAATCATCCTGCAGCTGTGCTATTTCATTTGCCACAGGGGCTTCCACGTGCGGCTTTTTGCCGAAAGCGTTCAGCAATATTTCATAATTCTTAGCTTGTGCTTCCTGGGCCATAACGTAATGATGGCTTACACGCGCAATGCTATCTAATGGACCGGCCCATGAGCCGAGGTTATTTGCAAACACCTTATCTGCCACCATACGGAAAACAGGAGCAGCGATCGTACCACCATAGTATGCGTTTGAATGTGGCTTCGTGCGTATAACAACTGCTATCGTGTACTTAGGATGATCTGCAGGGAAGAAGCCTACAAATGAGCCCTGGTAAACGCCATCAGAATATTTGATGCCTTTGTCGGCTACCTGGGCCGTACCTGTTTTACCGGCTATGGTATAATATGGAGACTGTATGCTCTTAGCTGTACCCTCAGTAACAACAGCGCGCATACATTCCTGCAACTGAGCAATTGTACTTGAATCACCAATTTTATCAACCACTACTTTAGGCTCAATGGTTTTTACATCTTTACCATATTCGCGAATGGCGCTGATAAGATACGGACGCATCATTTTGCCACCATTAGCAACAGCGTTGTACAACATGCAAGTGTGCATAGGCGACACCAATACCTCATAACCGGTGCACATCCAAGGCAATGTGGTGGCACTCCAGCTTTTGCTTTCAGGCGATTTTACCAATGGGCGGCGCTCACCAGCCAGGTCAATATTTGTACGCACGCTTAAGTGCAGGTCACGCAAATGCTGTACAAATTTTTCAGGTTGTTTATAATAATAAGTATAACCGAGTTTGGCCATTGATGCATTGGAAGACAAGGCGAAAGCCTGCTTAATAGGAATAACACCCAGGCCAAGATGCGAATCGCGCATGGTGCGATTACCGAAACGAATAGCACCGCCTTCCGCATTCACCATGTCGTGGATGTTTATATATTTATCATTCAACAAAGAGAGCAAAGTAGCCAGCTTGAAAGTGGAACCTGGCTCCGTAGGCAGCAGGGCATAGTTGAAATCCTCCCAGTAGCTGCCATCTTTCTGCCTGCCGAGATTTACCAGTGCGCGAATCTTACCTGTCTGTACCTCCATTACTATACAGGTGCCATACAAACATTCATATTGCTGCAGCACACTCATAAGCGCATGCTCTGCTACATTCTGAATACCGATATCAAGCGTCGTAACTATATCTCTGCCATTTTGCGGCTCTATTTCAGAACCCTCTACAGGCACCCATACACCGCCGGTTTCTTTTTGCACTACGCAGCTGCCATTCTCACCGGTAAGCACACTATCATAAGTAGCTTCGAGGCCGATAGTCTGACTATTCTCACGATAGAGGCCGATAGTACGGTAAGCCAGCATGCCGTAGGGATTGATACGCTTTATCCGTGGGTCTTCTATAAAGCCGCCGTAAGCTTTTCCCTTTCTAAAAATGGGGAAGTTGCGCAGTTGCTGGTATTTATAATAATCTATATTCCTGCAAAGCGTATAGTACCTGTCCTGGTCCTTATAAGCCTGCTCCAGGTCTGCCTTGTATTTAGCAGCCGGAACATCTTTGAACAATGCAGCCAGGCACTCAGCCAAAGAATCAACACCACTATTAAACAACTTAGGGCTGATAACCGAAAAATCTATATGCACATCAAACTGGGGAAGGGAAGAACATAGCAGTGTGCCACCCTCTGTATATATATTACCGCGCTCGGCATCAATAGTAGTAGTATCCATGTGCATCTCCAGCGAGAGCTTTCTAAGCTCCGGGCCATCCTTTATCTGTATGCGAGCAGCTTTTATTATAATAGCCAGGCCCAGCAAACAAATACAAGTGAATGCTACATAAACCCTAAACCGTATGTCTTTTTTTACGTTCAATGCCTATTGTTTGGAGATACTATCCGCTTTAATCGTGTACGCAGGCAACATCAATGGTTTCAGTCCCAGGTTCGCAGCCTTTATTATCACCTCGCTTTCCATTTTGGTGTATAACAACTGCGATTTAATATCCATATATTTCCAGCGTAACTCTTTTAATTGCTTTTTTTCAGCGTTTATCTCCCTTTGCATTGCTACCGCACGATGATTATTGCTGATGTACAGCACACACAACAATGCCACAAAGGCCAGGTAAGGAATATTAGTGACGATAGCTTTGTAAGACAGCTTGTCTACCAGCGCCTTCCAGTCATTTTTTACCTGCTGGGCCGGTGTAAGCTGTGCCTGTTCCTGCACAATCTCTGCCTTTTTCTTACTCATACTATCTTCTCTGCTATGCGTAGGCGTGCACTGCGTGCACGCGAATTATTTTTTATTTCATTTTCTGAGGGCTCTACAGGCTTTGCCGTTACCTGCTTCAGCACTGGCTTTACCGGCTCTGCATTAAATTCCGGCTCATCCCAGGTACCCTTTTTTACAAACTGCTTCACTATCCTGTCCTCTAATGAATGGAAAGTGATAACACACAATCTTCCACCAGGCTTTAACACAGCAGCGGCATCTTGCAGCATATCTTTCAGCGCGCCCATTTCGTCATTCACTTCGATACGCAATGCCTGAAAGACCTGAGCCAGGTAACGCATCGGGTTGCCGCGCATGACGGGCGACATTACCGCCTTCAGCGTCTCTATGCTATTGAGCGCTACCCTGCCCCGCTGCGAAACAATCTGTTTAGCCAGCTGCTTTGCGTTGCGCACCTCCCCATACAGCTCAAACATCTTTTGCAACTGCGCTTCGCTGTAGGTTTTCAGAACAGCCTCTGCAGTGAGGGGCTGCCTTTTATCCATACGCATATCCAGCGGTCCGTCAAAACGGATGGAAAAGCCACGCTCTGCCGTATCAAACTGAAAAG
>JBQCEX010000406.1:0-3370 GCA_051959855.1 Flavipsychrobacter sp.
TGCATCTATGGGTTGCTTTATTCCAAACTGTTCACCAAACTCTTTGGAAAATGTAATGAGCACGCCAATAACGTACCATGTAGGCAAGCCAATAAGTATGGCAAATAAATATTTTTTAAATCGCTTGCCATTAGTAAAGAACATTAAAAAATTGCCTTTGCTAATCTCAGCCTTCTCGATACTCTTGAACATTCCCGACTCGAAAACACTGACACGTAATAAGAGCAAGATGAAACCCAGTCCGCCACCAATGAAATAACATACGCGCCAGCTAAAGGAAACCTTTATAATATATGCTACAATAGCACCGCTGAGCCCAATACCCGCTACAATAGAAGTGGCAATACCGCGTTTTTCTTTAGGGATTAATTCACTTACCAAAGTAATACCCGCACCTAATTCCCCCGCAAGTCCTATACCGGCGATAAAACGACAAATAGCATACTGATTAACATTTTGTACAAGGCCATTGGCTATATTGGCAAGTGAGTACAATAGTATAGAACCAAAGAGCACACTTAAGCGTCCTTTTTTATCGCCCAGTACGCCCCATATGATACCACCTATAAGCAAGCCATACATTTGATAGCTAATAATGGCCTTACCTTGTGTGTCAATTAAGGCCTTGGTTAAGCCTAAGCCCTTAAGACTGTCTACACGGATAATGCTGAATAATAACAGGTCGTATATATCTACAAAATAGCCAAGGGCTGCAACCAATACAGGAATGCTTAACAGTGCAATGCTTTTGTTTTGCTGCATTAAAACCTAGGGATTTTGCGGAGTGTCTGTAGTCGGTTTCTTTTTGCCAAAGAACATTTTGAAAAGTACAGGTGCGGTAGTTACCAATATGAGCAGGATAACAATTTTGTCCAGGTTATTCTTTACCCATTCATTATCGCCCACTATGTAGCCTATCATTATCATGCTGGTAACCCAGGCTATACAACCAATGAAATTGTATGAAATAAACTTCTTATAATTCATCTCAACCATACCGGCCACTATTGGGGCAAAAGTGCGAACAATAGGCAGGAAACGAGCAAGTATAATGGCGGCACCACCACGTTTTTCATAAAACTCGTGTGCCTGTACCAAGTGCTTTCTTTTAAAGAGCAATGTATCCTTACGGGTATATAATATAGGACCGGACTTCTTACCGAACCAGTAACCTACTATATTACCTATGACACCACAAATAGTTATCAGCAATATCCAATAAACAAGATTTATGAAGTTGTTGCTAAAAGGAGACTCTGAACCACGAATAATAATACCGCTAATAAATAGCAAAGAATCGCCAGGCAGAAAGAAACCTGCAAATAAGCCTGTTTCGGCAAAAATGATGAACATCACGATGTAAAGCCCACCGTGATCAATTATCCAACCGCTATTAGTAAGATCCTTGAATAATTCGATTAATTGATGCATTATAAGTACTTAAAGGGTGAAAATAGGAAAAATTACAGACATCTATATCCGACAGGTATATAGCATGTTATTATAAATACGATTAATCGTCCAGCGCATCTTCCCATTTACTGACTACTGCAGTGGCCAGGCTATTACCTATTACGTTCATAGCTGCACGCCCCATGTCTAATAAAGGATCGATTCCAAAAAGTAATGCAAGGCCAGCCTCAGGCAATTTAAAAGTAACAAGCGTGCCTGCAATAACTACCAATGCAGCACGCGGCACACCTGCTACTCCTTTGCTTGTGAGCATAAGCACTAATAATATAGTTATCTGTGTGGCTGTAGCCAGGTGTATGCCATAGCACTGCGCAATGAACAAGGTGCCGAAAGTCATATACATCATTGAGCCGGCAAGATTAAAAGAATAACCTAATGACAAAACAAAGCTTACTATCTTTTCATTGCAGCCAAATCGTTCCAGCTCTATTAAAGTTTTAGGGAAAGCAGCCTCGCTGCTGGTAGTACTAAATGCAATAATGACCGGCTCGCGTATGCGCTTCATTAAGGTAAGTGTTCTACCCTTTATAAAGAACGATGCAGCCAGCAACAGTATGCCCAGCAGTATCAATAAACCCAGATAAAACTCAATAATAAATATGGAATAGGTTTGCAGGATACCCAGCCCTTGCTTTGCAATAACAGCTGCCATAGCACCAAATACTGCAAAGGGCGCGAAATTCATTACATAGCCGGTTATCTTTAATATTACATGGGCAATAGCATCCATTGCCTGTATAACGATTTCGCCACGCTTACCTATGGCTGCAGTGGCCACACCAAAGAAGAGAGAAAACACAACTATCTGCAATATTTCGTTCCGGGCCATAGCGTCAAATAGACTGGAGGGAAACATGTGATAAAGAAACTCTATTAGTGACAGTGAGCTTGCTTTCACACCTGTATCGCTTGCAACATCTGGTAAGGGGAGATGCATGGCTTCACCTGGCTTAAAGAAGTTGATGAGCAACATACCTATAAACAAACTGACAAACGAGCCCGCAAAAAACCATAATAAGGTTTTACCACCAATACGGCCCACCGCTTTTATATCTCCGAGCTTAGCTACCCCAACTACAAGCGTTGTAAATACTAATGGCGCTACTATCATTTTTATCAGCCGAAGAAAAATATCAGCCAATACGGAGAAGGGTTCCAGCTTGTCGTCACGGCTTTCTATTGCAGCATTCTTATCAAGCAGTTGCTTTGCTTTTTCAGATGCCAATACTTTATAACTTATTGTGCTTGTATCAGAAATAGTATGCAGTTGCTTCTGAATGTTTTCAATAGCAGCAGTGCCATTTATTATCCGGTTATTTTCCTCATTCACATAGCTTTTGTTCAGCCAAAAGCCAATTGCAATACCCAATACCAACGAAACGATAATAAAAAAAGTAAGACGATTTTTTTTGGGAGTTGTGTGCTCGGTCATCAGATATAATAATACTGTAAAATAATATTAAATCAATTAGTAAGAAAGGAAATCCTGCACAGAGGAGTTACCCTGCAGGCCGCCTGTATGTATGCATAGAATCCTGGCGTAATCGGGAAAATATCTGCCTAATAAGAGTTCATCAAGGCCATACATCATCTTAGATGTGTAAACAACGTCGAGCGGAATGTCATTTATCCGATAAAAATTATTCATGAAGGCAAGCAATTTATTGTCCCACTTACCAAATCCTCCGATGTGCCATTGGTCGAATAGCTGCCAGTTTTCATTTATACGCAGATAAGGTTCTATTTCTTCTTTAATATAGCTACCCTCTTTCATGGGTACAAAGCCAAGAATTTTTTGCTCGGCTGGCAATGCATTGCGAAGTCCTACTAATGTAGTGCCTGTACCTGCAGACAGGCAAATATGTGTATAGGTAGCCGGCACCATTTTAGCAATATC
>JBQCEX010000407.1:0-6869 GCA_051959855.1 Flavipsychrobacter sp.
CATAGTATAGCTATTGCAAGCAGTACATTAAATAGAACATTTACATAGGATACCACGCTGAAGATACTATGTTTAATGCCAATAGCAGGTGCATAATGGTAAAATATTTCAACCATTATCTTATATGAGTAAAAGATTATAATAGCAATACAAATAATAAATATAGGGTTCTTAAGCATATTCCCCCGTTCGTTCACTATCAGCCAATTCATTTGGTTCACAGCCAGGAGAATAAGAGTTAGCGAATAGCAAACCCAATATATAGGGCTGTAAACATTTATTTTTCCAAGATAAAAATTCTCAAAAATCCATACCAAACTGAGTAAACCCAATAGCCCATAGAAAACGAACCGTTTGTTCAAAACGTTATTTCCCCACACACGGAACTGCCATAAAAAGAAAAACAATTCTATTATGCCATACACATTATATATTATAGCGTCCCTGCCCGAATTATAAAATAAATAGCTGGAAACTTCTGTAACTGTGCCTATGAAAAGCAAGTAAATGATAGGATGATAAGACGGTACAATCTGTCTGAAGCGTATGCATCCTATTACCAATGGTAACAGGATGCTCAAACTCATCAAAAATTCGGTCAGGCTACTCATACTGCTTCTTTCTGCTTCTATTCTGTTATGGATATCTTTGGCCTACTTCTTTCACTATTACTAATGGATTATTGCCATTGTCCATTATTATATCATGTCCATTAGCATCGCAAGCAACCAGTATACATCTTATCCTGTTCAGGGTGTCCATTCCCATGTATATTCTAAAACCGGCTGCCCCATATTGGCCTATTACAGCCTGTACGCTCAGCAGGTTAAATGTTTCATAGTTCAGTAGGGTATTTGGAGCTGAGCCATAGGCCCCGCTCAGTATATTCGCCATTTGCGAATTGTAGAGGTTTACCATAGTTACTGCTTGTTGCCAGGGAATCGTATGATTCATCTGGTTCAAATCTGAAGTAAATGACATTGGTGTGTGTGTTTAATTATTAAATAATGTTTTTACAAAAATATATATACATCGCAGGTTTGCAATACGTAGAACTACGCAATTTAAAATAGTAATACTACTTAACAATTTCAGTATCAATGCGCTTATACCGTTTGGTGCGGCAATCTACTTTTGCCACATAACACATCCGCCATGCATACCTGTATCGAAAAACAAATGCTGCAACACTACAGGCATCTTGCTGAGGTTATTTTGCAAAGGCACATTTCCATATTTAACAATGCAGTTCGCCATAAAACACAGCAGCGTTCGGGAATCAATGCTTATTTGCAATCAATAAATACTGAGCTTAAGGTCAATGCCGATCGCTTGTTAAATGAAGTAAAAGCAAATAGCCAGGTAGATTGCAAAAAGTTACAGGAACATCTTTTTGTATTAAGAAAAGATTACTTCAATGATTTTTTGAAGAAAAGTGAATTAAACTATACCCTTTATTAGTCATTGACAGAAACTAACCAGGGTAATTTGAAAAATGTTACCTGTTTAAAGTATTACAAAATTGAAATAGATGGTGCCAGCACCTTCCTCGAGGTACGTCAGTATCATACTGGCAGATACTTATGCCTATTTTCTAAAGTTATTAGAACGCAGGTATTTACTGCTCCCCACTATGAAACTTACGGGTTCAAGGTAATTTATGGTGCCGAGGGACAGTCTAGATTTATAGTCAGTGGTTCACTCACGCAAAAACAAGCTGAAGATATCTGGGCGCAGGTATATTATAGGCTAAACGATGCTGATCACACATATCAACTCTAACGGCTCACAGCCTGCTTAAATTGTGGTATTACTATTTGCATCACAGAATCCGCCTGGTGTTTCATATCAAGCCAGGTACGTTGAGACCATTGCCAGCCATGCTCTCGGTCTATTGCATAGTCGGGAACATCATTTCGTGCTAACAGAAAGCCTACTGCAAAACCTTGTTTGGCCATGCTGTCTGGCTGATGAATGAAATCAGTAAATTCATAATGCAGCGTATTATTGACAACCGTAGCATTTAATGTATAGCAAATACTGCCTTTTATGCCGGCATTTCCAAGGGAAAAACTGGCTTTGTATTTAAAACCGGCAACTGCTGAAAATGTACCTTTTACTTCATCTACTTTATTTACGCGACCGGTGGTATCATTATAATGCCCGCGAAACCATGACAACAAATGCTGGATGGCCGCATGTTTATCAGCTATGCTAATATCACCTTCATAGCTCATCATCTGACCCAAAGGATGCTTTCGGTAATCCCAAAAATTCTTTGGAACAACTATTTCATGATTTTTTATGGCCTCTTCAATATTGCACTTGTATTTTTGACCGTTATCGCCAATTAGTGCCAATCTTGCCCTGCGCTTAAGAGGCGTATAACCTTCTCTTATTACTATCAGATTTTGACCATCTATATTGCTATGCGGAACCTGCCCTTTTACATATGGCACATACCATATATGATGATAAAAACCGCCTGGCAGACTGCCTTTACCAACCTTTACTGTATCTCCAATGCTGATACGCCATCCGTTGGATAACACCATTTGCTCCACCCGGGCTTGCGTGTTCAATACAGGTACAAGCAACAATATTAATAATAGTACCTTTCTCATAAGTGACTGCAAAGTAACACCGTTCAAATGCTTTATTAAAATTTGAACAGTCATTTCTTTCACATTAATTCTTTACTTATAGAGCGCCAACACATTACAAATTGTTAAATCCAAATTTCATGTATTGTGGTACGTGTATTTTTCTATTTTTGTTGCCTGTCTAAATAATGCTGCATGAAATACCGTAAAATCAACAACCTCGTTGGTTGGATTACCGGCGCTATCGCTTACATAGTTTACCTGAAAACAATGGAGCCTACTGCCAGTTTCTGGGACTGTGGTGAGTTCCTTTCCTGTGCCTATAAACTTGAAGTAGGCCACTCTCCCGGTGCGCCTTTCTTTATGTTACTCCAAAGATTTTGGGGCATACTTTCAGGTCATGGTGCCATGACAGGTCAGGGTAACGCCAGTGCAGCTATTTTTATAAACTCATTTTCTGCCCTTACAAGTGGACTAACCATCCTGTTCCTCTTCTGGACTATTACCCACATGGCTAAAAAATTGCTGGGTAATGCCAACAATGCGGAGCCCGATCAACGCCAGACAATACTTATTATGGGTGCCGGTCTGGTGGGTGCGCTTGCCTACACCTTCTCTGATACTTTCTGGTTTTCAGCTGTGGAAGCAGAAGTTTATGCAACATCTTCATTCTTTACTGCCATCACTTTCTGGGCAATACTGAAATGGGAAAATGTTGCGGATAACAAGTATGCTGACCGCTGGCTGGTGCTTATATCATACCTTATAGGTCTTTCAGTCTGCGTTCACTTGCTCAACCTCCTTACTATACCTGCGGTGGGTATGGTGTACTACTTCAGGCGCTACAAGCCTACTGTCATGGGCACTATCATCGCCTTCCTGGTGAGCTGCGTAGTGCTGGCATTTGTTCAGTTTGGCGTTATACAATATATACCTATTATAGCTTCTAAGTTTGACATACTGTTTACCAACAGCTTCGGTATGCCGTTTGACACAGGCTCCATTACCTTCCTGGTATTGCTTTCTGCATTGCTTGTATGGCTGCTGATATTTGCAAAGCGCCGTGGTCATTATCTGCTGCACACCGGCACACTATGCGTCATGTTCATCATCATCGGTTATTCAAGCTATATAGTTCCGGTTATCCGCTCCCGTGCTGATGTAGCTATTGACATGACCAACCCGGACAATGCACTTAGTCTTGAGTCTTATGTATCACGTGAGCAATTTGGTGAGCAGCCATTACTTTTCGGTCCTGACTTCGATACAATGCCGGTAGGCTACGACGATAAAGGCCCTATCTACAGCCAGACTAAAAAGAATGGTAAAGATTATTATGAGCAGGTGGGAACCAAAAGAGAGCCTAAATACGATCCTTCTACCGAACGTTTTTTCCCGCGCATTTGGGAAAATAACGATCCTTCTCATGCCCAGTTCTATCGCAATTATCTAAACCTGGCTAACGGCGAATCGCCAACCTCTGCCGATAATTTCAAATATTTCATGGGCTACCAGATGGGCTGGATGTGGTGGCGCTACTTTATGTGGAACTATGCCGGCCGTCAGAATGATTTTGAAGGACAGGGTGATCCTAAGAATGGTAACTGGATTTCTGGTATAAAACCTATAGATAAACTGATGGGCCGCGGTGATATGGACCAGATGGGTGGTGGCTATAAGGACAACGAAGCACGCAATCAGCTTTACTTCCTGCCGTTTATATTGGGTATCCTCGGGCTGATCTTCCAGTTTAATCGCAACAGGAGAGATGGCCTGGTAGTACTTATTCTATTCTTCTTTACTGGTGCGGCAATCGGTATTTATCTGAATATGTACCCGCTTCAGCCACGTGAACGCGACTATGCATTTGCAGGCTGTACCTACGCTTATGCAATATGGATAGGCCTTGGTGTCTTGATGGTGGATGAGTGGCTGCAACGCGTAGTAAAGGGCAATATGTCAGCTTATGCGGCCATTGCACTTAGCCTTGTACTCGTGCCAATGCTCATGGCGAAGGAAGAATGGAATGATCACGATCGTTCTAAGAAAACTTTAGCACGTGCTACTGCTTACAATACACTTATGTCTTGTGCGCCAAATGCAGTGCTATTCACATTTGGTGACAATGATACTTATCCTGTATGGTATCTGCAGGAGGTAGAAGGTATCCGTCGCGACGTGCGTATTATTAACATGAGCTTGTTAGGAATTGACTGGTACATAGATCAGCTAAATTATCGTATTAACGATGCAGACGCTGTACCTATGATCTGGAAAAAAGACGACTATGTAGGTGATCGCCATAACTACGTACAGTATTATGAAAGCCCTGCTTTATCAAAGACTTTGTATTATGACCTGACCGAGATATGTAAATTTCTCATAGATCCCAAACAGGTACAACAAACTAATATGGGTGAAGCAGTAAATTTCATACCTACGAAGAATATGCGTGTGCGATCACTTAGCAAAGAAGACCTGGTGAAGAATGGGCTGGTTAAAGCATCTGATACCGGACGCATAAATACTACAGTACAGTTTGTCTATCCTAAAAACACAATGCTGAAGGACGACATAGCAGCACTTAACATTATTGCAGCTAATGCAAGCAATGGCTGGAAACGCCCTATTTACTTTGATGGTGGCTTGCCAGGCGACAACTACGAAGGGCTGTCTGATTACATGAAACTGGAAGGTATTGTTTACCGTCTGGTACCTTATAAAATCATTGATTCAAACAAGGCACAGCAAAGCCGCGAAGACCAGGGCTTTACTGACCTTGATAAGAGCTACGATCTGTTCATGAACAAATACATCTGGGGCGGTGCTGATAGAAACGATGTATACTTCGATGAAAAGAACCGCATCATGTTCGCACCTTACCGCATGAACTCTGCACGTATCGCCAATGAGCTTTCTGCACAGGGCAAGCAGGATATGGCCGTGAAAATCCTTGACAAAGTAAAGGCTGGTATCACAGAGCATTCTTATCTCTATGACTTTACCGCTTACTACATGGCTGGTGCATACTACCGTGCAGGAGCTAAAGACAAAGGAAAGGATATGGCATCCAAGCTCATCCGCAACTGCGAAGATGATATCAACTACATCAGCAATCTGAGCGATAATGATAAGCCATCACTTGCAGGCGATGCACAACGCGATATGACGCTCATCTACATTATGAGCAACATAGCTCAATCATCCGGCGATAGTACTTCAGCTCATCTCTGGGGCCAGAAACTACAGGGACTGCAGGCTAAGATCGGCGGCTTGCTCCAACAGCAGCAACAGCAGCAGCAATAATCAAAACTGCTTATTATACTAAGAGGCCCGCATTTGCGGGCCTCTTTATTTATCGTAATGGAATTAATTTACATTAAGCCTTTTTCACAGCACCCATATCCAATCGTTTTATGGATATAGCCACTGCATAAAGCACAAAGAAAGGTAGTGGTGTACAAATGAATGTGCGGTAATCTGCCAGGCTATTCAGAAAATCTTTACCCGGCCAGCCAAGCTTTGCCGACAATAAGCTCGCCCCAAGTATCAGCAATATCGATCCCGCATAAAACACCAGCCATATCTGTTTCATCCAGCGCATAGATTGTTTGGCAAGCCCCCAATATCCCACCACGGCAATAGCAGCCAGATAGACAAAGTGATATATCCTGCGCTTGTTCTCCGGCACAGCCAGTGCATTGGGCCATGCAGTATAGTTCGAGAATTCTATCCAGCCAAGTATAGCTATAACAATTATAGCAACAACTACCCTTCCCTTCCTAAGCATGCGCCACCTTTTTCTCCTTTTTACTATATAGCACCCAGCCATAGAATGCCACTGCATATACTATCAGCTTAAACGCATAGTGATGTGCAAAATCTGTCAGTGTGCTATGGTTATAGCTCATCACCGCCAACCCCGTACATCTCAATATGTTTATAGCAAAGATCACCACGGTACCAACGGTAGCAAATGCCCAGAAACGCTTTCTGCTGGCCGGTATGCACAACAGGAAGCCTATATACAGCACAAACAGCTCCAGGCCATTACATGGATTAGTGATCACCACTATATCCCTGCCGTCTATAAAGATATGAGGAGCTACCAAACGCACATCATTATAAAACAGCGCCAGCACCTTAGCGGTAAAGTATTGCGCCAGGAAGGTGAATTGCCTGTCAGGTACATCTATTGGCTTCAGCACCAGGTGATATAACAATAACCATCCCATCAGCAGTATGGCGCCTCTCTTTAAAAATACC
>JBQCEX010000408.1:0-4580 GCA_051959855.1 Flavipsychrobacter sp.
TACCCGCAAATTGTTGAATACTTACAAAACACAAAAGACAACAACTTCTTAAATGAGCTTATTAAGTTTGAAGGTGGTCAGAAGGCAAAGGATACTATATGTGCCTACCTGGACAGATATGGCATGCGCGGAGCAGGAGAGATAGATATCACTAACCCTCGCTGGAGCGAAAATCCGTCGCTGCTTATACCGGTTATCCTCAGTAACGTTAAGCACTTTGAAGTCGGTGCCAGCAAGTACAAATTTGAGCAAGGCCAGAAGGAGGCGCTGAAAAAGGAACAGGAGTTATTAAATAAACTAAAACAACTTCCTGATGGTGAGCAGAAGGTCGAAGATACAAAGAAAAAGATCAGCCTGCTGCGCAATTTTATTGGCTATCGTGAATATCCAAAATATAGTATCATCAGCCGCTACTTCGTTTATAAACAAGCCATATTGAAAGAGGCGGAACAACTATTACAAGCAAAAATCATACACGAGAAAGAAGATATTTATTATCTCACTTTCGACGAACTGCGTGAAGCTGTACAAACAGGTAAAGTTGACTACCAGCTCGTTGATGCACGTAAAGAAGAATATAAACAATTTAGAAAGCTGACGCCACCAAGAGTGTTAACGTCTGAAGGAGAAACATTGACAGGGGCATATAACAAAGAAAATCTTCCGCCGGGTGCCCATGTAGGGCTGGCTGTTTCGTCGGGTATTATTGAAGGTCGTGCGCGCATTATTCTAAACATGAAGGATGCCAACCTGGAAGATGGAGATATACTGGTTACAGTATTTACTGACCCTAGCTGGACACCACTGTTTCTATCCATAAAAGGCTTAGTTACTGAAGTGGGCGGACTTATGACCCACGGAGCAGTTATAGCACGTGAGTATGGGTTACCAGCCGTTGTAGGAGTGGAGCATGCTACCAAACTAATAAAAGACGGACAAAGAATAAGAGTCAATGGAACAGATGGATATGTAGAACTATTATAAGTTTTCGCAAGACTATCTACTGCAAAAGCTGTTGCAAATCACATGCAATGGTTGGTTTTGTTTCTTTAAATATGCTTCTGGTATCTCTCACGATATACTATAGGCGACATACCCGTAATTTTTTTAAACACATCACGAAATGCTTTTACATCTGAATAGCCAACATCATACATCACTTCGTTCACAGTTTTACGACTGGTTTCAAGTGCCCTTTTTGCAGATTCAATTTTTACCCGTTGCAGATACTCTACGGGCGTATTACCGGTTGCCTTAATAAACCTGCGATCAAAATTTCTGCGACCCACTGCGAAACGAGAAGACAATTCTTCAATATTCACTCTTTCATGCAATTGGCTTTCGAGATAATTCTGAGCTTCTTTTACCATCTCGTCCCCATGCATTTTTTGTCCTTTGAATATGATAAACGCAGATTGGCTTTGGCGATCCATTTCAATCTGGAATATTTTAGAACAATAAATAGCAGTTGCACGGCCGTAATATTTCTCTACCAGGTAAATCATGAGATTAAGAAAAGAATACGCTCCGCCATTTGTATAAATACCATTTTCATCAGTAATCAATAAGTCGGCCTGTATTTTTACATCGGGATATAATTGCCTGAAAGTATCTACATGCGACCAATGCGTAGAACAATTCTTGCCATCCAGCAGTCCTGATGCAGCAAGTATAAAAGCACCTGAGCACATACTTGCCACCTCGGCACCTTCTTTATACTGCTTTCTGATCCAATCTATTAGCAGGTCATTTATCTTGTTTGTTTTCTTGCGATCAGGAACAGCTGAAGGAATAATGATAAGATCCGTTTTCTTAATAGCTGAAAGATGCAGCTTCGGCCTTACTGTAAATATATCTCCATAAGAGCCCTGTTGCTCAGTAGCCCCAGCCAGATCTACGGTGAATAAGGCATCCTCTCCCATCGCTTTTCGGTATGCATTGGCTGTTTGAAATATCTCAAAGGCCCCTGCGATGCAGGCGATAGTGCTGAAATCACTTTGCTCACCAGGATAGATAACAGTTACATGCTTCATATAGTTGCTTTGCGCAAAGGTAGGAATTCTAACCGTCTAAATCAACCCTTTATATTGTCCAATAGACACATTAATGAAGTGCAATTTAGACAATACTTTTGTTGCGAAATAAATCAAAACAAAATGGAAAAACACAAACCAATCAACACAATTAATGGTAAAGTAGTGCTGATAACCGGTGCAAACCGTGGTATAGGGCGCGCCCTATTGGAAGAAGCATTAAAAAGAGGCACAAAACGAGTATATGCAGGCTCACGGACGCACTTCTCGCACCCGGACCACAGAGTAGTACCTCTGATACTGGACATAACCAAACAGGATCAAATAAGCGAGGCTGCAGAAAAAGTAAGCGAACTGGATATATTGATAAACAACGCGGGGATAAGCTTATATGATAATCTTAGTGACCGTACCAAGATTGAGCAGCAACTTGCTGTAAATTTTTATGGCACCTACGATGTAATACAGGCCTTCCTGCCACAATTGTTGCGCAGCAAGGGAACGATTGTTAATAATCTATCGCTGGCGGTACTTGCCCCTTTTGCACCTATTGCATCCTATTGCATCTCAAAAGCGGCTGCGTTTTCTATGACGCAATCCTTACGTGCATTTCTGAGTAGCCAGGGTGTTACTGTTCAGGCAGTGCTTACTGGGCCTATAGATACTGAGATGACAAAGGATATCAATTTACCAAAGTCATCACCAAAATCTGCGGCTGAAGGAATAATGGATGGAATAGAACAGGGAAATGAAGAAATATTCCCTGATGCAGCATCAGCCATGATGGCTGAAAGCTGGTACAAAAGTGGCGCAAAATTAATGGAACGTCAGAATGCCTCCTTTCTTACTGCACAGTAAAGAGTGATTGGAATAATAATAGTAACCGTCTGTACAATTTATTAGCAAAAGCAAAAAGCACTGAAAATTCAGTGCTTTTTGCTTTTAGTATTTGTGCATTAATCTTTATGCTGGTAATTTACCATCCAGTTAATGCCAAACTTATCAGTAAACTCGCCAAAATAGGATCCGAAAAACATATCCTGCAATGGCATTGTAATATTGCCTCCTGCTGAAAGCTCATTAAAAATGCGGGTAGCTTCTTCGCGGGAATCTGGTTCAAGGGAGATATGCATATTGTTGCCTTGTACAAGATTAAAACCCATTTCTTTCGGAGCGTCTGTACCCATAAGGATATGATTGCCGATAATAGGCAGTTGTACATGCAGCACCATCTTTTTCACTGCATCAGCAACTGGCGGGTGATTAGCATCTTGCGGTATATCGCCAAAGCGCTGTACTTTGCCACCTATAAATTCAGTTTTGAATACTGATTTATAAAACAAAAATGCCTCTTCTGTATTGCCTGGAAAATTCAAATAGGTACACACGCGGGGGGCTCGATCAGTCTTATATTCTTTTCGTAGCCTGAACTGAGACTCTATATACTGATCTAAGTTGCCCAGAGCCATAGTAAAGCCTTCTTTAAAGCCCATAGCAATAATTTTTTCCAGATCTTCAAGACTATTAAAACGTACCGACACATTTACTGTAGTAGTTTCTTGGTTTTCATTAAATTCATTTGTCCAGTGAGCACCAGGGAAAATTTCTTCGGCTTTTCCGTTTTCGTCACAAAAAGTATCTACTGCAGAAAAGCTTTTTTTAGCATCTATGTTCTTATAGTCAACCCTGCACCAGGTGGCGACATCTTCGGGTGAAACCATAGCATACAGCCAGGTACCACCCTCTTTGAATTCCATGGATTTAGTTTGTGCACGATAAGGTTTTGGCGCCCACCAAAGGTCCAGTAACTCTGGTTTAGTCCAGGCATCCCAGACGAGGTCCAGGTTTGCAGCAAATTCACGCTGCACGTGAACTGTCTTTTTTTCTTTGTTTACAGTGAAGTCGAATAGCAGATTTGAATTCATTTTTTGGTGTTTTTAAGGTTGGCTAATACGTTATCCAATTGATTGAAGCGGCTTTCCCAGATCTTCCTGAACTGGTTGAGCCATTTGTCTATTTCTTTCATTTTATTTATTTCAAGTTGATAATAAATCTCTCTGCCCACTTGCTTAGTCACTACCAATTCACATTCATTTAATATGCGCAAGTGTTTTGATATGGCCTGGCGGGTGGTATCAAAATGCTCAGCTATAGCATTAGGTGTTAAAGCCTGCAGTGCTATCAGTGCAATAATTGCTCTTCTGGTTGGGTCGGCAATAGCCTGGAAAACATCTCTTCTCATTTTGGCAATCTTTCTAATAAATGAAACTAATCGGTTGCAAATATAAATGCAACTATTCGGTTTCTCAAATATTTTTTTGAAAAACATTTCTTGATCATCATTGCATTAACTCACTATTACATTTTTGTTAAGCGTCTCCTAAGCAAGTGTTAATAGGGCTGGAAAAGTTGCACACCGTTGTAAACCATCGAAACTTTATATCACAAAACATTCGCTATGAGAATTATTGATAATTCCGACCAAATACAAAGCAAGATCATCAGAGAGTTATTTCTCAGCAAAGTATCTTACCTGGAAAAGTCTTT
>JBQCEX010000409.1:0-5819 GCA_051959855.1 Flavipsychrobacter sp.
CGTAAACAAATATCTATGGCAGGTCAGTTAAAAGAAGTACGTAATCGTATTAAATCGGTTCAATCAACACAGCAGATTACGAAGGCTATGAAAATGGTTAGTGCCGCAAAATTACGTCGTGCGCAGGATGCCATTATACAGATGCGTCCATATGCACAAAAGTTGCAGGAAATGCTGAGCAATATAGTAAGTGGTGCTTCTTCAGGTGTAAACCTGCCTTTGGCTGAAGAACGTCCGGTTGAAAAAGTGTTGTTCATACCTATCACCAGCGATCGTGGCCTTTGCGGTGCTTATAACTCTAACGTTATAAAGCTCACTCGCCAGATCATCAAAGAAAAATATGCAACACAGGAAGCTGCCGGCAATGTGGCTATTTTACCACTGGGTAAGAAGGGTTACGAAGCTTTTCAGCGCCTTGGTTATAACGTAATAGATAAGTTCTGGCATGTATTTGCAGACCTTAGTTTCGATAACGTGCGCAACGCTGCCATATATGCTCAGGAAGCATTCCTGAACAAGGAATTTGATAGGGTTGAGATCGTTTACAGCCAGTTCAAGAATGCAGCTACACAAGCTTTCATCAGCGAACCATACCTGCCTATTCCTAAGGTTGAAAACGCAGAAGGCAATACAAGGAAGGTCGATTTCATTTTCGAACCATCTATGGAAACACTCCTCCGCGACCTGATGCCGAAGATCCTGAATACGCAGGTGTACAAAGCAGTGCTGGATGCTAATGCTTCAGAACACGGCGCTCGTATGACAGCAATGGACAAGGCAAGCGAAAACGCGAACGAACTGTTGCGCAACCTGAAGATAAGCTACAACCGCGCGCGTCAGGCTGCCATCACTACAGAGCTTACAGAAATCGTGAGCGGTGCAGCAGCATTACAGGGATAATAATAACATTTATCATACACTGGAAACCTCTGCTAAATGCAGAGGTTTTCGTATTTTTAATTAAATATCAATACATGCGTCAGGCTTTACTCGTTACAGTACTTTTTACCCTTTTTGCAAACGCTTCCTTTGCCCAGGCCAGGGTAAAGCGTTATACGGCTCCGCTCTCAGCTACCGTAGACATCAGCAAGCTGGAGGATAAGTACAGCGCTACCATATCCTACACAGAAATGCCCGAGCCTGATGCGGCTGATGAGCAGGAAAAGCTGCATGACATAAAAGAGCAAAGCGCAAAGCTTTTCCCTCGCATTACTCGCCATGTAGCCTACAAAAAAACATCTGCCCCATTGCCGGTTGTTGAGTATTCTTACAAAGCCGATTCACTGTCAGGTATCCCGCCAGACAACGATATGGCCATCAACAATGACGATACCTTTGTTACGGTAATGAATCAGTATTTCACCACTTATACAGCGGTTGACGGTAAAACAATAGGCTTTCACAAATCGCTGGCATCACTGTCCAGCGCTGTTGGGCTGAATGGCCCTAACGATTTCCGTTACGATCCCAAGATTATGTATGATCAGGATGCTGACCGTTTTATCGCTGTAATGCTGAATGGTACTGACTCATTCAACTATATAGTAGTGGGCTTTTCAGATAGTCATAATCCTCGCGGTACCTGGCATTTTTACAAGTTCCTGGGCGACTATGCAAATGACACTACATGGTTCGACTTCCCTTCGGTAGCTATTACAAAGAACGAGTTCTTCTTTACCGGCAACAAAGTGCATTACGGTACGCCATGGCAAACGGGCTTTAAGGAAAGTGTCATATATCAGTTACGTAAGGCTGACGGTTATGCTGGCAGCACATCTCTTAATTACCAGATATGGGACAGCGTTACCTGGCAGGGTAAGCCTGTGCGCTGTATTTATCCTGTAAAGGGCGGCGCGGGAATTAAAGGTCCTGATGAATACTTCTTGTCCAACAGGGATTTCGATGTACAGAACGATACAGTTTTCCTCATTCACATACCAGACACTATTGGCAGTACTGCTAATACGCTCACCGTTAAAGCGCTTGTATGCCCTATAAAATATGGTGTACCCCCTAACGGTCGTCAGCCGGACACTGTTGTGCTGGCTACCAATGATGGACGTGTTCTTGGGGCATATATAGAGGGTAATGAAATACAGTTTGTGAGTACTTCGGTAGATGCTGTTAATGGGGCAGCAGGCATTTTTCACGGTATTATCAGCGACTATTCAGCGGCAACACCTACTATTCAGGCGCGTTTGTTTAGTATAGATTCATTAGATCTGGCTTATCCTAATATTTCCTATACAGGTAATGCCGGCGGCAATAACCAATCTATCATTTCATTTGATTTTTCAGGTCTCAATACTTATCCTGGCTTTGGGGCTATCTATTTTGACGGGTCGCAGTTTTCTGATCTCTTGCGTATTAAGAATGGCGACAGTGCAATAAACATCTCAGGAATAGGCCATGAACAACGCTGGGGCGACTATAGTGGCTCTCAGCCTGATTGGGATAGCGTTGGCAAGGTTTGGGTGAATGGCTTATATGGCAGGCAATTCAAAAGTTATGGCAACTATGTAGCAAAGCTGGTTGCCCCTGGCTATACTGCCGTACCGCTCGTACCTGCAGCTAGGCAAATGTCATCTGTACTATATCCAAACCCGGCAGAGCAATTCATTCAGCTGAGTTTCGAAATGGATAGAGATCAGCCTGTTGACTTTGTAATCTACGATATACAGGGCCGCATGGTGGATAAACTACTGCATGCTTATTGCCATGATGGAAAGAACGTCGTAACATTCAATACAGCGTCGCTTACACCTGGCATGTACTATCTTAGAGCTGTGAGTGAGCAAGGCAAGGTGATAGCTGTACATAGCTTTGTAAGGCAATAGTATTCGTGTTTAAGATCAGTATACTAACTTTAGCCCTGTAATGACGCAACTGTTTTTCAACCTTACGCTGGCTTTTCGTGCTATACGCACCAACAGGTTGCGCTCTATACTCACCATTGCTATTATTGCATTAGGTATTACTGCACTAGTGGGCATTCTCACTGCTATCGAGGTGCTTAAGGCAAGTGTTTACTCCAATTTCAGTAGTATGGGAGTAAATTCCTTTCAGATCACCAATGATATCCTGAAAAAGAAAAAGAATCGTCGCGGGGTTAGCATTAGTTCTACAGAGAAAAAAGCGATTACTTACGATGAGGCTAAAAACTTTAAAGAACGATATGACTTTCCTTCTACCATAGGCATATCAGTCGTAGGCTCTATGATAGCCACAGTGCATGCAGGTTCAGAAAAAACTAATCCTAATATCCGCACCGTCGGTATAGACAATGGTTACCTTTCCGCAACAGATACTAAGGTCGCAATAGGTCGGGGTTTCTCAGCTTATGAGGACGAAGCCGGCAGTTATGTATGCATATTGGGTAATGATGTAGCCAATAAACTATTCAAGAATAAGCCTGAAAAGGCTATTAACCAGGTAGTATCTGTAGGTGATGAAAAGTATAGGGTAGTAGGAGTGGCAGAAGCAAAGGGGGGCAGCATGTTGATGAATGCGGATAACGTAGTAATGGTTCCCTTGTTAAATGCTCGTTCTGTATTCGGTTCCGGCAATTCCTACATGATCAATGTGAAGGTGCCTAGCGTTAAAAGCAAAGACTTAGCCTCTGAAGAGGCAGAAGGTCTTTTTCGCACTATTAGAAAATTGCCCTTAGGCGCAGAAAATAACTTTAGTGTCACGGCCGACGATAGCCTGGCGTCAATACTGTTAGATAGTATTAAGTATATCACCTGGGCTGCCATCATCATTGGTATTATCACGCTACTTGGTTCAGTAATAGGGCTTATGAACATCATGCTGGTATCTGTGGCAGAACGTACAAGGGAAATTGGGGTTAGTAAAGCACTGGGGGCCCGTTCGTCAATTATTAAGAATCAGTTCCTCACAGAATCTATCATGATAAGTGTATTAGGGGGAGTGTTAGGAGTATTGGTTGGTATGCTGGTGGGTAATGTGATGGGTATATTTTTTAAAACACCTTTTATTGTGCCATGGCTGTGGATATTTATGGGCGTAAGCCTTTGTGCTGCAGTAGGTATCATATCAGGAATTTACCCTGCCATAAAGGCTTCAAAGCTGGATCCAATAGTAGCATTGCGATATGAATAGAAAAGATAACGAATTTTGACAGCATGGCTGATGGCAAAAGTTTAAATGGACTGGTATATAAATCTACAGGTAGCTGGTACCTGGTACAGGATGAGCAATCGAGATTTTGGAACGCCCGTATAAAAGGTAAGATGAAAATTGATGATGATATCTCGTCTACTAATCCTATTGCCGTTGGGGATAAAGTAAGTTTTGAAATAGAAGATGATGCTGCGAATACAGCTATTATTAAAGAAGTTTTTGATCGCCACAACTACATCATAAGGGTATCCCCACACAATAAGAATCAAAAACATATTGTTGCTGCCAATCTTGATCTGGCGCTTATCATTGCAACAATAGCAGAGCCACGTACTTCCCAAGGATTTATAGATAGATTTCTCATTACTGCTGAAGCTTATCATATACCTGTACTAATTGCAATAAATAAGATCGATCTGCTTAAAGAAAAGCATAAAGAACAGCTGGTACACTGGCAAAATATGTATAGTAAAGCAGGCTATGAAGTATATCCCATCATTGCGCTGCAACATGATAGTATTGTAAAGCTGGAAGAAAAATTAAGAGATAAGATCACGCTGTTTAGTGGCCATTCCGGTGTAGGAAAGAGTACGCTTATTAATCAACTAATCCCGAATCTTGATTTGCGTACTACTGAAGTTTCAGGCTGGAGTGGCAAAGGACAGCATACCACGACATTTGCAGAAATGTTTGACCTTCCTGCAGGCGGTAAGATTATAGATACACCTGGCGTCAAAGAGTTTGGTCTTATAGATTTTGAAAGGGAGGAGCTAGGTCATTACTTCCCCGAAATACGTGCTGTGATGGAGCATTGCAAATTCAATAATTGCCTGCATCTGAATGAGCCGGGCTGTGCTGTGAAGGAAGCAGTAGCAAATAAAGAAATTGATGAGGAGCGCTACCTAAGCTATGTAAGCATACTGGACACGATAGAAAAGAAATGGTAACAATTAATTAAGCTTAACATGTTTGTATATAATGTAACAGTGAAAGTAGAAAATAGATCGGCAGAAGAGTGGGTGAAGTGGATGAAAGAAGAACATATGCCTGCACTGGTAAAAACCGGTTTGTTCACAGACAGTCGCCTTTTCCGTTTGCTAGAGCAGGACGAGGCAGAGGGAATTACCTACGTAGCCCAATATTTCTGCAATAACATGGACGATTATAACGCCTATATTTCCAAACATGCACAGGAGATGAGGGATTGGAGTTTCCGCCGGTTTGGTAACAAATTCATCGCTTTTCGTACGCTGATGCAGGTAGAAAGCTGATTTTAAAGCCTTTATTTAATATTTATTTTGACATTTCTAGTAATTTTGATATCAAAATCCTTGCCAATATGATGAAATGCTTACTGCTAAAGGTTTTTCAAGGACTGCAATTGTTGTAAGTTGTTTAAGTTTTGTTGATAAAGTGTGGAAAGTCGCTACAGGCAAGGGTTTGACGGATTAAAAAATAATTCAGGGAAATTTGGAACTGTGGTAAAGGTCTGTATATTTGCCTAACCTCATAAAAAATTTACTTTCATAACAAAACACACACAAGCGTATGAACAAAGCTGAATTAATCGACAAAATTTCAAAAGACTCAGGCATCACCAAAACTCAGGCTAATGATGCACTGGATGCTTTCACCAATTCAGTAGTTGCTACCCTGAAAAAAGGTGATCGTGTAAC
>JBQCEX010000410.1:0-6682 GCA_051959855.1 Flavipsychrobacter sp.
TGCCTATCTGTAGGTCTGAAAGCGCAGACTGTAACCAATTTCATCGCCAATCCTTCGTCGGTACCGCTTAATGGTATTGTGCACATCGATTATGATTTCCAGAATACAGGCAGCACCAATATTGCAGGCAATATAGACAGCCATATGAAAGTAAATGGCCTGGACCTGGGCATTGTGAATACCTATCCGCTAACAGCGCCTTTATTGCCGGGCCAGAGTGTACATATTGCTTTTGATATCACAGCCAGCAACGGCAACAATTTCGATATCCTTTCTGATAATGTTGTTATCATCTGGCCTTCCGGTGGTTTTACTGAGGGTAATAGTGGGCAGGCTGATGTTTATGTTACTAATCCTAACTAAATAAAAACCGTTCTATGAAAAAGTATTTATTCGCATTATTCATGCTCTGCCTTTCTTTTGGTCTGAGAGCGCAGACTGTAACCAATTTCATCGCCAGCCCTTCATCTGTACCACTTAACGGTACTGTACATATTGATTACGATTTTCAAAACACGAGCAGCACCAATATCACAGGAAATATAGATACACATGTAAGTGTCAATAGCCTGGACCTTGGTGTGATTAACACTTACGTGCTTACCTCGCCCTTGCTGCCTACACAGTCGGTGCATATTTCGTTTGATGTACCTGCTGATGCAGCCCATAATTTCAATGCCCAGTCTGATAATATAATTATCATCTGGCCTACGGGCACTTTTGCTTACAATGGTACCAGCGATCCTGCAACTGTTTACGTGTCCAATCCTAATTGATATCATTTAACATTAAAAACCGTTCTATGAAAAAGTATTTATTCGCATTATTCATGCTCTGCCTCTCTGTAGGTCTGAGAGCGCAGACTGTAACCAATTTCATTGCCAATCCTTCGTCGGTACCGCTTAATGGTATTGTGCATATTGATTATGATTTCCAGAATACGGGCAGTACCAATATTACCGGCAATATAGACAGCCATATGAAAGTAAACGGCTTGGACCTGGGTATTGTAAATACATATCCACTAGCAGCGCCTTTATTGCCGGGCCAGAGTGTGCATATTGCTTTCGATATTACAGCCAGCAGCGGTAACAATTTTGATATCCTTTCTGATAATATAATTATCATCTGGCCTACCGGTGGTTTCACAGAGGGTAATAGCAGTCAGGCTGATGTTTATGTTACTAACTAATAAAAACTGTTCTATGAAAAAGTATCTATTCGCATTATTCATGCTCTGCCTATCTGTAGGTCTGAGAGCGCAGACTGTAACCAATTTCATTGCCAATCCTTCGTCGGTACCGCTTAATGGTATTGTGCACATCGATTATGACTTCCAGAATACGGGCAGCACCAATATTGCAGGCAATATAGACAGCCATATGAAAGTGAATGGCCTGACCTGGGCATTGTAAATACCTATCCGCTAACAGCGCCTTTATTGCCGGGCCAGAGTGTACATGTTGCTTTCGATATCACAGCCAGCAGCGGCAACAATTTCAATATCCTTTCTGATAATATTGTCATCATTTGGCCTACTGGTGGTTTTACTGAGAGTAATAGTAGCCAGGCTGATGTTTATGTCACTAATCCTAACTAAAAATAAAACCGTTCTATGAAAAAGTATCTATTCGTATTATTCATGCTCTGCCTCTCTGTAGGTGTAAGGGCACAGGCAGTAAGCAATTTTACAGCCAGTCCATCATCTGTACCGCTTAATGGTATTGTGCACATTGATTACGACTTTCAGAATACGGGCAGTACTAATATTACCGGCAATATAGACAGCCATATGAAGGTCAACAGCCTGGACCTGGGTATAGTAAATACTTACCCGCTGACAGCTCCCTTACTGCCGGGCCAGCTCGTGCACATAGCATTTAACATGAGCGCCGGCAGTGGCAATAACTTTAATGTAGGCCCCGCTAATATTGTTGTAGCGTGGCCTACGGGCACTTTTACAGAGGCCAATAGTGAACAGGTATCGCTTAATGTTACTGCTCCTAACTGATTTTATCCTCTCTCATAATTTCCAGGTTGAAGGGCTTTGCAAAAAGCCCTTCATTTTTTATGGTTGTATGTTGTTACTTTCTTCCACATACTCACCCGCACAGCTCTATTATCTTATCTCTTAGCTCCATTACGTTGCCTTTGGGTACATAGGCATCTGCTCCTGCCTGCAGCATGGCTGTTATGGTTGCAGGTTCGTTGTTCATGGAATGGGCTATGAGCCTCATGTGCGGCCATTGCTGCTTTATGGCCCTTGCGGTGGCTATGCCGTCCATCACAGGCATGTTTATGTCCAGCAGGCATATATGGGGCAGGGCAGGGGCTTCCTGCAGCTGCGCCAGCAGGGCCGCGCCGTGTTCGGCTGCTATGTGTATGCTGAAGCCTATGCAGCGCAGTATGGCGCATAGCTCTGTGCGGTAGGCGGCATGGTCTTCTGCCACCGCTATACTGATGTGTTCGTATTTCATAGAGGGGTTTTAGGTTTATTGTTCGTTCACATTGCGTATGCGGTTTGCCTGCAGCCATTGGCGAAAGCCTTCTATATCTGCCGGCGTATGCCGTACCAGCTTGCCGCCCTTTAACGAGATAATAAAAACATCGATGCTGAATGCCCAGGCCGACAGTGCGGATGCGGGATGCGCGAAGCCCGGGTAGTGGAGCTGCTTTTTTTCAGTGCCCATAGTGTGGTAGTTTTTCGGTTTATTAAAAACTGCAGAGCACCGCGCATAAAAAGGGCGTGGAACTCCACCTATCGACACTGAGGCACTCGTATGCCCTTTGCTCCAATAAGTAAGCCCACGCCTTTAGCGTGAGCGTTTTTACTATTGGTCTCGGAGCAAAAATTACGAGTTTTCAGTGTCGAGACTCAAAGCAAACGCTTTAAGAAATTTAACGGGGTAAAGATAGTAAGGAAAATGGGAATAGTGTGGTGACTTTGTCAGGATTTAAAGTTGAAATCTTATGCGGAGGAAGAATCTCAAAGAGGCCTTTTAGGAAGAGTTGTGTATTCTCCCATGTTGGTGAGGAACACCAACAAGGGAGGGCAGGCAATTCTAACTCGATAGTCATGTAGTGTCTAAGTAAACATATAATAATCATTTCAACACCACCTCACAAACTGCCTTCATCCCTTCATTAATCGCGCGTACAGTAGCGCGGCTTTTCTCGCTTAGGCCATAGCGCTCAGCTATCCATTGGGCATCGCTGTAAGTAAGCCATACCTGGCCTTGTTCGTCCTGCCAGGCCAATGCATGCAGGGGTAGGTCAAGCCCGGCGCTTTGCTGGTCTTGCATCAGTACAGTGCCTGCTTTGGGGTTGCCGAATATGATGAGTTCGGTAGGGCGTAATGGCATGCCTACTTCGGTGGCGTTAGCGGCATGATCTATACGGGCAAATACATGCAGGCCTTTTTGCTGCACTGTGGCCGCCAGCCTGTCCAGTGTTTCCTTTACCGGGTATTTGCTGGCAAGTGTTATTAATCCATTCATAGTGTTGTGTTTAGCAGCTGATCTACTGTTTCATTATCAGTCCAAATGTAGCAATAGGCATGGTTTTTACCATTGTTCAGCCAAACAAACAGGTATAATATGAAAATGGTAAGACTCATTACAACTATTCTTTTGATGATCGGGGCTGCAGGCATGCTATCGTCATGCCATACATCGCACAAGGCAATGCGCAAACTGTACAGGCAGGTAAAAAGAGACCAGACCATGGCACATGTGCACTGGAAGGGCGACAGCATACGCGTGGTTTACCCTGAGCTGGCTATGTTCGATTTTGGTAAGGACACCATTAAGCAGGACGCATATCCGCCTTTACGCAGATTTGCCACTATACTGAACCAATATCCATGGGTGAACTTCGTCATCAACGGCTATACCGACAATGTAGGTCCTGATGATGTGAACCAATCGCTGTCTGAGCGTCGTGCCAGGAATGCAAAGAGCCTGATGCAAAGTGATGGAGTAGACCAGGGCCGCATGAGTACCAACGGCTTCGGATCAGCCAATCCTATAATGAGCAATAACACAGACGAAGGACGCCAGGCCAACAGGCGTGTAGAGTTCCTGCTATACAAGAAGCCATAAGATGGACCTTCTGATATATTTTTTAAAAGCCGGTGCATGCACCGGCTTTTTGAAATTTTAACGAGTCTGTTTTGAATTAGCTCCCCGGCACCTGTGGTATATCATGTTGCTCACCCATGAACCAATGCACATGAGTACAATTGGCACAAATGAATACGGTGGCAACACGGTTGGTTATCTCACCGCGAAAGTGGATGACAGATTCCTCCATGATAAAAGTATCATTGCCGCAGTGGTTGCAAACGAGTTGCTTGCCCAGCACAGTATAAGGAGCTGGTGGTTTCTGCTTACTTTGAAAAAATGCCATAAGCTAATTTAATGAATATCCATTAAGGATGAAATTTCGGTTGTGGCTATTCATTATACAGTTCAGCCACTGCTTCCTCCGGTTCTTCGGTGGCAATCTCTTTTGTGTTTGTATCCACATGGCGTTTAGTAAGAAATTTCGCAAAGCTGAGGGTAACTATAATGGCTACTATGCCCTGGCACAATACAGTGGTCGGTGCGCCTATACGCTCTGATATGGCACCCGCTACCAGGCTGCCCAGCGGCACCATGCCGAACATGGCCATGAGCAGCACGCCTATAGTGCGGCCGCGCATCTCAGGTGCAGACTCTGACTGCACAATGATATTGGACACTGCAAACTGCGAGATAGCGCCATAGCCTATGAGCACTGCAAACACCATAGCTATAGGGAAGCTCTTGATGAGCGAGAAGCAAATGAGGCCTACGCCCAGCAGCAGTGTAGCAACGAAGAGCACGCGCCTGAGCTGCACACCCGGCTTGCGGGAAGCCAGGAAGATGGTGCCCGAAACGGCGCCCACACCTATGAAGCTGGAGATGTAGCCGAAGGTAGAGGCATTACCCTTGAAGATCTCCTTGGCAAAGACGGGCAGGACGGTATTGTAAGGCAGCACCAGGAAGCAGGTGAAGCAGAGGAAGAGGATGATGAAAGAAAGATTAGACGAGGCGCGCAGGTAAGTGAAACCCTCCACAAACTCGGCCAGGACACGTTTCTTGTTGGCCTTGGGCTTATGCTCCGGCAGCTTCATGAGCAGCAGGGACAGGATGACACCCCCAAAGCTGGCTGCATTGATAAAGAAGCAAACGGCAGCGCCAAAGGCATTGAGCACAATACCTGCAAGGGCAGGGCCCAGCAGCTGCGCCAGGCTGGCCATAGCAGTGGTGAGGGAGAGGGCATTGGGCAGGTCAGCAGGATCGGCTACCACCTCGTGTATCATGGACTGGCGTGCAGGCACATCGAATGCATTGATGACCCCCAGCAGTACGCTGAGCGCCAATATAGCCCATACAGGCGCATGCCCCAGGATGACCAGGGCCAGCGCTACCGACTGTATGATAGAGGCTACCTGGGTGATCTTGATGATCTTGTAGCGGTCGTAACGGTCTGCAGCCACACCGCCGGGTATAGAGAGCAGGAAGGACGGGAACTGCTCGGCAAATATGGTGAGCCCAAGGAGCAGGGGAGAGTGGGTCATAGAATATACCACCCAGACAACAGCCGTGCGCTGCATCCAGGTGCCGAATTGCGACACGCCCCTGCCAAAGAAATAGAGTGAATAGTTAAGGCTGCGAAAGGCGCGGAAAGTAGGGATCTCACTAATCTTCTTCATTTAAAAATATGGTATTTGACAAAAATCAAAATATTGTCGAAAGTTTGACAAAAAAATATCAATCCTTCAGCCACTTCAGTATCATGTCCGACAAGAGACGCAAGGCCGCCTTTATATCGTGCGGGTCGTTCTGGTCGTATATCTCACGCCTCAGTCCCCTTATGCCGCTGGACACCAGGAAAGCCAGTATATCCTGCTCATCAGCAGAAATGGCGCGTATCTCGCCGTTCTTTATACCCTCGGCCAGTATCTCGTTCAGCAAGATGCTCTCTTTGTGTACCAGCTTCTTGTGCAGGGTGTCCATATTGCGCGTATGCTTCGACTGGTCTTCAGAATCCATAGAGGCCCACATGGCGCTGAATACGCTCTTCCAGTCATGCGAGGTCTTGATCTTCTTTACGCAGAAGGCATAGATCTTGTCGCCTGTGCCTTTTGCTTCACTAATGGCCTGGCGAATCTCCAGCGCTACGTCATTCACTATAGTGTCCAGCACGGCATTGAAGATGTCCTCGCGGTTCTTGAAATAGTAATAAAGAGAGCTGCGGCTGCGGCCGGTGGCAGTGGCTACGTCGTCCATAGTGACCTTGTTGGGGCCAAACTTGCGGTATAGCTTGATGGCAGCCCTGAGGATCTCTTCCTGTACAACATCGTCCTGATTAGCGGCAGTCATGAGGTGGTTGAAAAATTTGCTGCAAAGATAAAGGAAGTTTTCGACATAAATGCAAAATTTGTCAAAACGTTTAATTTTAGAGCTGTTAAAATCATTTGGTAGTAACAATTGCAGATTATTAAATGGTTTTAATCCTGTTGTAAATATGCCGTTAATGGAGGCTGATTATTGGGTGTAATGGCGGATGGGAGGCATCTTTGTGGGCAATTCAATAAAGGAGAGATCGTTTATGTTCGCAAAGCTCAAATCACGCTACCAGGAACTGCCGCCTAATG